>JANMLE010000849.1:0-2527 GCA_031372385.1 Planctomycetota bacterium
GGCCAAGGCGCTGCCGAACAGCGAGATCCGCGTCAACGGACGAATCGGAGACCGGCTTTCGATGGACGGCCTGGTTGAGGAAGGTCGTCAATCGTTGTTGCTGTTTCCCAGTTCGCACGCGGCGGAACTGACCGCCGATTACGTCGCCGGGCTGAAGGGTCCGTTCAACCTGATCGTCCCCGACGGCAAATGGCGGCAGTGTCAGAAGTTTTCGCGGCGCGAACCGGCCCTGGTCGGCATTCCGCACGTGAAGGTTCCGATCGGCAAGCCGTCCGAATACAAGCTGCGGACCCAGCCGAATGACAAGAGTCTCTGCACGCTGGAGGCGATCGCGCGGGCTCTCGGCGCCCTCGAAAGCCGTGACGCGCAGGCTCAACTCGAAGCGGTGCTGCGCGTGATGGTCGAACGGACCCTGTGGGCGCGGGGCATGCTGACGGAGATCCAATGCACCGTGGCCGGCATCCCGCCCGAAGCGTTTTCGATGCGCAGCCCCGATCGGTTCTGACGTGTTTCGGGCCGGGTCGGCAACCGCCGTCGTTGGCTCCAACGTCACACCGCAGGCGGCGCAGTGCGGGTCGTTTAACACTGAGCCAACGGCGAAGGTGTCGGGTGCCAGCGCCTTGATGCGTGTGCCGAGCGTGCCAGCGGAGACGGACGCGTCTGCCCGCTCCCCCTTCGCCGTTGGCTCAGGGTTAAACGAAATCGGACGCACACATTGTCGGCAACTTGTTCGATGGATGTCGAACACCCACAATCACGAGCAGAGCACCGCAGCCGCGGTGACCCACTCGCGCGACACTCCTTCAATCCCCGGAGCCTTCCATGATTCGACGTCTGTTCGAGTTGACGACCCTAGCCGCGTTCGCAGTCTGTCTGACCGGCGGGCGTCTTCACGCGGCCGACCCGGTGCGGGTCGGGATTCTCGGCATCGACAACTTTGGGTCGGTGGCCTACACCGAGTTTCTCAACCGGCCGCACGCCGAAGGGGTCTTCGAGGGCGTGCGGGTGGTCGCGGCGTACCCGATCGGCAGCGACGATTATCCGGACAGCGCCAAGCTCGCCGAAGATTGGAAGAAACAACTGCTCGGCATGTACCAGAAGCCGAAAGACCCGAAGGACGCCGTGCCGCCGATTGAGATGGTGGATTCGGTCGACGAGCTGCTGAAGAAGTGCGATGCAGTGATGATCTTCAGCATGGACGGCCGGCTTCATCTGAAGCAGGCGACGGCCGTCTTGAAGGCGGGCAAGCGGTTGTTCATCAGCCGTCCGCTGGCCTCGTCGCCGGAAGACGCGGTCGCCATCCTGAAGCTGGCGGCGGAAACGAAGACGCCCTGTTGGAGCAGTTCACAGCACCGCTTCAACACCGGCTTCAGCGGGATGCGGAATCATCCCGAAGTGGGCCGGGTGATCGGCTGCGACGTGTACGGCGGGTGGACCGTCAACGCTCCCGACGCCGACAAGTTCAGCCGGCCGCTGCACAGCATCGAGACGCTCTACGCGATCATGGGTCCGGGCGTCGTCTCGGTGACGTGTACTTCAACGCCGACGGCCGAGTCGATCACCGCCCTCTGGAAGGACGGCCGCGTGGGCACGTATCGCGGGATCAAAGAGGGAGCGGTCAAATACAGCGCAACGGTCTTCGGTGAGAAGGGTGTCTCGACCGCGGGCATCTACGGCCACGGCGTGCCGGTCAACGGTGTTGTTCCCACGACCGACAAGTACGTCGGGTATGAGGGGCTCGCCATCGAGATCGCGAAGTTCCTGAAAGGGGGCCCGGTCCCGGTCAGCCCGGCCGAAACGCTGGAGATCTTCGCCCTGATCCAGGCGGCCGAAGTGAGCAAGTCACAACACGGTGCCGTTGTGAAACTGCAAAACCTCGCCCAGGGGATCGGCGAGTAGAACGTGTCCGAGCATCGTGGCGCGATTCGTCCCGTCGGCGGAGCGACGGGACTACGGTAGCCCCGTCGCTCCGCCGACGGGATTGCGGATACAATCGTGACGCGGTGGGAAACACGGATTGGCTTTGCTTCAAGGAGTGCCTCTGATGACCGACGCCGAAAATGATCGCGAATCTGCCATTGCGGCGCTGACGGAGATGATCGATGGAATCTCCGTCTTCATGCTGACGGCGCGGTTGGCTGACGGTTCGTTGCGCAGCCTGCCGATGGCTCGGGCCAGAGCGCCGTTTGACGGGACGGTGTTCGATGGGACGGTGTGGCTGTTCGCCGATCCCACGTCGGCGACGGTTGCCGAACTGCGGACGCATCCGCAGGTCAACCTGAGTCATGCCGACGTTCCTCAGTGCCGCTATGTTTCGTTGTCAGGCGTCGCCGAGGCGGTTCAAGACCGGGAGCTCGCCCGGAATTTGTGGAACCCGGACTATCGGGAATGGCTGCCGCGGGGTTTGCCCGATCCGCTGCACGGCCTGTTTCGCGTGACGGTCCAGCATGCCGAGTACTGGGACGCCGCTCATAGTGCGATGCGTCAGATCGGCGGGATCATGAAAGGGGTGTTCACCGGGAACCGT
>JANMLE010000582.1:0-11051 GCA_031372385.1 Planctomycetota bacterium
ACGTTCGGGACGTAGAGGCCGCAGGTTCAAATCCTGTCATCCCGACTAAACGCAAGTTGAATCCGAATCGCGAGTTACGATACCTGACGGCGTTCGTCAGTGCGGTGAAAAACCTGTTTCAATCGTGGAAGTTCTTCCACGAAATGAAAAGAGGAACCGCACATGGCACGAAAAACGAACGTTTTGCCGTCGTATTTGCTCCACACGCAAAGCGGCCAAGCTCGGATCCGCATCGACGGACGCGACCATCTTCTCGGTCCCTACGGCAGCGATGAATCCCGCCGACGCTACGGCGAGGTCATTGGCAAGCACGCGGCCGGACTGCCGGTAGACCCGTTGGGCGGTGCCAATCGTGGAAGTTCTTCCACGATTCAAACTGCGGCCGATCCCGGACCGAGTGTCTCGGAAATCTGTCTCTCGTTCTGGTCACATGCCCAAACCCACTACGTCAAGAACGGCAAGCCGACTTCCGAGATTCACTGCTACCGTTCCTGTCTGAAGGTGCTGCGCGAACTGTACGGCATGATCCCGGCGAAGGATTTCGGACCGCTGGCGTTGAAAGCCGTTCGGGTGAAGATGGTCGAACTTGGCTGGGCTCGGACCAACGTCAACGTGATGATCGGGCGTATCCGCCGAATCTTCAAACACGCCATCGAAAACGAGATGATCGACGTGGCCGTTCTGGATCGTCTCAAGACCGTCGCCCCGTTGCTGGCTGGCCGGACTGAGGCTCACGACAACGCGCCACGCCATGCCGTTGACCAAGACCAGATCGACACCGTTCGTCCGTTGGTGCGTCCGCTGGTCCGAGACCTGATCGACGTTCAATTGCTCACCGGCGCACGGTCCGGCGAATTGCTGATGCTCACCACGAGGATGATTGATCGGTCCGGTTCGGTCTGGAGGGCGGATTTGGTCGATCACAAGTGTGTCCACCACGGGCAGCGGCGAGTTCTCTTTTTCGGTCCGCAGGGTCAGTTGATCCTGGCCAAGTATCTGTCCGCGGACCCCGACAAACCGCTGTTCGACATCATCCGCACAGCCTACTGCCGGGCCATCACCCGCGCTTGTGAGAAAGCCGGGATCGAACGCTGGACGCCCCATTGGTTGCGTCACACATTCTGTACCCGCATCCGCGAACAGCACGCCATTGAGGCCGCGCAGGCGCTGTCGGGACACACCACCAACGAAATGACCGACCACTACAGCAGCCGAATGGACAAGCTCGCCTCGCAGACTGCGGCGGCGGTGGGTTGAGTTCCGCCGCTCCGACGGTAGCATCGAATCAACGCGGGATTGGCTGATCCCCGACAAGCGAGAACTTCCTGAACTCGCTTCCCGCGTTTCTCTTCACTCAGGACATCGGCAACAGGAGGCCGACATCATGGCGAAGAAACGGCCCGCAAAGAACGACGCGGCACAATTTGCAGAATTGATCCGACTGCCGGGAACCCCCGAATCTCGGCAGGCGGATCACGAGCAGGTTCAAGCAACCGTCGCCGAGAACATTCGACACGTCCGAAGCGCAATTGAAAAACTGCTCGACGTCATCCGACAGCGGTTCAAACTCCCGCTGACGAAGGGGTCGGACTCACAGCACACAGCGGCGCTCTACGTGCTTCATCAGGCTCAACATCTCCAGAGCGCTCTGTTGAGAATCCCGCGAAGCCAATGGCGGAACGGGAAGTTCCACGAATGCCCGCCGACGTACGGCGGCGGGATCGTCGCAATCGAGAACCGAGACGACTTCGTGCAGGCGATGGAATATCTCAGGCCGATTGGCGGCGAATCTGGTGAGCGCGGCAAACGAAGTGAATGGACCGTCAGACCTCACGACGATTCCGCCCGATTGGATTGCCGGTCTGGAGGAAGCCGCGCGGCTACTTTCGTTCCCCAGAAAAATGCCGACATGTCCCGCGGATCTGCAACCGACCAGCTTCGCCGACGTGTCGCGGCGGGAGAGTGCCAAGCGAATCGCTCCGAGTTTGGGACCGTGTCCGCCGTCAGGCGAGCATTCCAAGGCGATGACGAGATTCCTCAAGCCGTTCAATCATTCGCCGCATCATCACCAAGTTTGGGAGTACTACCGCATTCTGACGAAAATCGACGCGGAGCAACTCCCCCGCTGGGAAGCGGAAGCCAAGGCCGCTGGCTTGGAACTGTCGGACTACGTCGACAAGCTCGTTCTGCCTCACATGGAAACGTTCATCGCGTTGAACGGAATACCGTCGCCGCCAGCGGACGACGATCCTCCCGCTCTGAATCGGCATGCGAAGCCGCGAGACGATGAACCGACCGAAGCCGATCGACTTATCGGCTGGCAAGTTCTCGCCGAGATGACGACTCGCAATCCTTCCGTCGAGTCGTTTCGCAAGGCAGTCCGCGCGAAGGGCCACAAAGCCAGCGACACGAAGCTCGGCAAGCTCTTCAAGTTTGTGAAAGCCAAACGGCAAGAGTAGCCGTTCCGCCCGTTCCCGTGGGAACGAACTGATCCCGACAGTCGATCGACCCCCGCAGAGAATGCGACCGTTCCACCACGGTCACAATCTTTCGCGGGGATTTTTTATGACTACTGCAACACTGGTCGAGTCGCTCAAGGATGCGATGCCGCTGTCCCGAGCATCGGACTACATCCCCGGCAATCCCCACGTCGCCACTCTCTGGCGCTGGGTCGCCAAGGGCGTGCGGGGCGTCAAGCTCCACGTGGTCCGAGTGGGCGGACGGACGATGGTCACGCCGGATGCCATCGAGACATTTCTGGCGCGGCTCAATGCGGCGGATGAACCGCAGTCACCAACGATCACGCCATCACAGCGTCGTCGGCAGGCAGAGACCGCTGATCGTTTGCTCCAAGAGGCCGGGCTCTAAAACGAAAACGCCACGGCGGCGAACCGTGGCGTTTCGTGTTTCTTCAACCTCACGCTTTCTGAGGCAACAGCATGATACGGACAGCCAATTCACCGGGCAAGACGCCCCCACCCGACAACGTTCTGTCGCTCGAACGCATCCTGTCCCTTCGAAGTGAAGCCTTCGCCGGGATCCGAATGCACGCCGCGGAAGTCGCCACCATCGGCAACGCCGCCGAGTCCTTGGATGCCGCGCTGCAGGTCATGCAGGCCGATCGTAGCAGCGCCTGCATTTCGGCGCTGGTCGATGCGGCGCGGCGGCTGGCGGCGCTGCTGGACGGATCGGCGCTGCTGGACGGATCGGCGGTGCGCGAATGAACGAACCCACCGACGTCAACGCGCTGTCGAACCGCATCACCCTGGACGAGCGTGCGGGCTGGTGGCTGATCGGCACCGTCATCGCGAAACCGCACCTGATGCGGCTCGCGGCCGGCTTGGATGCTGACGACCTGTCGCAATTCGACCAACGGACTTGGTGGCGAACACTCCAGCGAATTCACAGCGAGGGTCGGGAACCAAATTGTCTGGTCGTTGCCGAACAGCTTGCGGCCGATGGGACGCTCGGCGATCTGGGAGGCATTGGCGAGCCGCTCCGGCTGGCCGATCTGTCTCCGTACGTCGATCACCTGGACGAATGGATTCCGCTGATTCAAGCGGCAGCGGCGCGCCGGCGGCTGGATAGTGAGACAACCCGCATCCGTCAAATGCTGGCCGATCCCACCGTGCCGAATGCCGAGATTGCGGCGCGGCTGGTTGACGCGGGGAAGATCCTGGAGGTCGGTCGACCTGTCCAGTTCCGCACGAGGACATCCGCAGAACTCGACGCCGCGGACCTGTCGACCGAGTATCTGGTTGAGGACGTTCTCTCGCGTCATCAATCGACGATCATCGCCGCGGCGAAAAAGTCGCTCAAGACAAACATCTCAATCGACCTGACGTTGTCGCTCGCCAGTCGCTGTCCGTTTCTGGGCAAGTTCTACATTGCGAACGCGGTGCGCGTGGGGAACATGTCGGGCGAGTCTGGAGATGCCACGATCCAAGAGACCGCCCGACGAATCTCGCGGTCGAAGCTCTGGCCGAATCTGGCCGACTACAAAAACGCGGTCTGGTCTTTCGACCTGCCGCGGCTCGGTCAACCGCAGACGAAGCGCGACCTGACCAAGTTCATCGCCGACCAAGCTCTCGACGTTCTCATCATTGACCCCGCGTATCTCTGTCTGGACTTGGGAGACGATGCAGGCAACCTGTTTTCCGTCGGGAAGAAACTCCGTGAAATGACCGACATTCAACATGAGAGTGGATGCACGATCGTCATCATTCACCACAACAAGAAATCGACCGGCGACCCGTTCGCGGTTCCTGAGCTGGAGTCGATCGGGTGGAGCGGCTTCCAAGAGTGGGCGCGGCAGTGGCTCTTGATCGGCCGGCGCGAAAAGTACAACCCCGAGGCGGCGGGCTCGCATCATCTGTGGCTCTCGGCGGGTGGCTCCGCGGGGCATTCGGGATTGTGGGGACTGGACATCGAGGAAGGATCACGAACGGATCAAGGCGGCCGACGCTGGGATGTGACGATTGACGGGGCGTCCAAGGTCATCGCCGAGAACGCCAACGAACGCGAATCGACCAAGGAACAGCAGGCGCGGACGAAGGCCGAACGGCAACTGACGGCGGATGCGGAGAAGCTCCTCAAGGAATATCGAAAACGTCCCCAAGGCGACACGGAGAAGTATTTCCGTGAGCGGGCACACCTGAACGGGGCACGGGCAGGGGCCGCAAATGAGAAGCTCCTCACGAAAGGTCGGATTGAACCCTGTGAAGTCACCAAGAATGGTCGCGCCTACGACGGGTTTCGTCTGATCGCTGATTCATCGGGTCTGACCGGGACTCATCGGGACTCGACCGGGACTGGTCCCACTTGTCCCGATGACGAGCACGGAGCGGGACTGACTCCCTATAGGGGGAGTCCCGGTCCCGCTCATCGTGACTCGACGGAATCTCTGTTTGAAACGGCGACCGAAGACAGTCCCGGTTCCAACACGGGAGGTCGACCAGCATGACCCGCACACGATTCACGATCACCCTGGAGTCCGTCCCGAGCGACATCCCCGCGACGGCTCGATTGAAACAGGCGCTCAAGGTGCTGTTGCGCGGGTTCGGGCTGCGATGCGTGACAGCGGTCGAGACTCATACGGAAAACGGTTCGCCACGTTCGACGCAGACGACAGCGAAGGGCAGGACATGACCACGACATCATCCACACAACCAAGGCCGCAAATCGCATCGTAGAAGCCCCCCAGTGCAGGAGGTGAACAACATGATCCGACCGACATGGCGACTTCCAGGGCTCGTGATTTCCAGAGGTCGCGTCAACGTGACGCGCCCACCAGACTCGTTCGTGAAAAGGAACATCAAAAATGACTTGGCAACCCGTATCAATCATGACGGCGGACGCCGCCGCGCCCGAACATCTGCAAGTTTCAAACGCCGCGCTCGTTGAACGGGCAGCAGAGTTGGCACGCGACCGGCGGGAAATCGACGACAGGATCGCAAAACTCGGCGAAGCGGATCTGTCGCCGAAAACGCTGAAAGCGATGGACGCCGTTCGTGAAGCGAAGATCGTCTCTTGGCAGGTCGAGAGCACACTACGCAGCGTGGCTTGACGAGTACCACGCGGCGGCAATCGGGCTGTTCGATCAGGCCACACAAAGTCGCCAGCAAACTGAGGACGAAGTGCGAGCCCGCCTCGTGGCCATCGGCTACGTGACGGGGCCGGGTACGGAGCTACTCCCCGAACGCATCATCCCCGATTTCTTGATGCGACATCCCAGCGTCCGGGCGGCACGTTTCCGGCAATCCGATGTTGAGACAATTCAGACCTCAATCACCACAGTGCAAAGCGCCAACGAGAAAGCCCGGACCGAGACGACTGCCCAAATGGCGCAATATCGCGACCGGATGTTAGCCGTGGTTTGAGGCGGCGCTCGCGGACAGAAGCTGAACCGATGGCAATCCGAGATTCTTTCCCGTCGCGCTGTTCCGATGGTGTCAGAGCCATCGGGGCAGTGACGGCGGTTTCTTCCTCAAGGGGTGAATCAATGACAAAGCAAACCGTCGGACTCTCCGACCATTTGCAGACACTTCGGGCCGCGATACTGCTGGCGATCACCGAGGCCGACATGCAGGTGGTTGTGGCCAAGCTGCTCGCCCTGGCACGCGCTGGCAATCTGACGGCGGTGGCGCTTGTGTTCAACCTCATTGGCGACGCCATTGACGCACCGCCCGCGGACGCCAGCGGCATGACCCGCTGAACGATCGGCATGACCGGGCGGAAAAGTCGATAGGTTCTTCCGGCGCTTTGTCGCCCCGATACTCCATAGGGAACCGCGGCGCGTACTGAAAATCTTACATACAAACTCGACACGGTCCGCCATCAGCACTATGAGCGGGCCGTTTTCGTTGGTGGTCGGTTCGCCACGGCAGCGACTGGCGAGCGATCGGCATCAGTCGCGACCATCGCGGGCCGGACACCGGGGGCGACGCGGCACAGACGATCCTACGCGGTTGGACGTTGCATGGTGCTGGTCGAACCCGCGGGACGCATCTGCGCGACTGGTGGACGGCAACGAAGGCCAAGCTTCAAGAGCGGGTGTCACTGACACCCGCAAGGGGTGCAAAACGATGGTTGTCGGGTATGTTTGACAATCGCCGCAATGTGCGCAATACCCTATAAAACACGGGTGAAACAGCGTTTTCTGAAAACTCACCGGGCTGCTTATGAGTCCGCTGCTCTAACCGATTGAGCTACGGTCCCGAAGCCTGTATTCCGGCATCTTCTTGAGGTCGACTGAAGGCGGGTTGGTGTGCCTCAATCGACTTCTACAACCGACACGTTTCCGCGCCTGGTCCACTGTCGGGGCGAACCCTGCGAGGCACCACGCCCAACACACCGGACAACGAATTCCTGTTGACGGCTCACCTGGCTGCCGTTTTGGTGAAAAAGATTAGTGGCACATTGCACACTTCGGCGGCTGGGGCGACCCCGGTTGCGCGCCGGCGAAGTATCTCCGTGTACTGGGTTAACTGCAAGCCGGACAGAAACCGTCGCAGGAAGGCCAATCCTCATGGAGGATACGGGAACCGGTCCATGAACTCTTGGTTTCAAAGCACGTTGTTGACCGACACGGGCGACGTGTCCCGGGGGATGCGCTTTCGTGGAATCCACCGCGGGAACCAAGACGTCACTCTCGCTGGCGATGAACGATCCGATGGCGGTCTTCCGCGATCCTCCTGACACTTCGTCACCGATCTTGGCGTACAGCTCGTCACCGTGTCACCGTTCACGGGTGTGGGGGGTGAGTCTCAGTTCGACAACGCCCATTCCCACGTCGCGTGCCCGTTCCTGAATTTGCACCGCCGAGATTCTGGGAGTGGTGATTGGTCGATACGGTTGCTCCGGCCCACGCGCCAGACTTCGTTGTGGACGAAATCGTCCTGGAGTCAGTCGAGGGCACGCTGGCGATGCCATTGTCGGCGCTGCCATTGCCACTACAGGATTGCAGTGGACACAGGCAGACCGCCTTTGCATCGTTCGATGCTGATGCCTATAGTCTCGGGGGTTCAGCCAGTCGAATGTCGGAGGTCGGAGGTTTGATGACGAAGTCTGATTGCGTGCGATGGGTGGGATCGTCCTGCCGGGCGGGGTTGTTCGTGCTAGTGGCCGCCACATTCGCACGTGCTGACGATCCCTTTCGCGACCGGATTCAGCCGTTTCTGAAGACTTACTGCTACGAGTGCCATAACCAGAAGAAGGCCGAAGGCGAACTGAATTTGACGCGGTATGACTCGACCGCGGCACTCGTCGAAGACATCCGGCAGTGGGAGCATGTGATCAAATTCGTGAAAAGCCGGGAAATGCCGCCGGAGAAGGCGAAGCAACCCTCTGACGCCGATCGTGCCGAGATGCTCCGTCTGCTCGCCGACGTGATGTTGGCCGAGGCCCGCAAGCTCGCGGGAGATCCGGGTGTCGTGCTGCCGCGGCGGCTGAGCAACGCCGAATACAACTACACCATTCGCGACCTGACCGGCGTCGACATCCGCCCGGCCGATTCGTTCCCGGTCGATCCGGCATCCGGCGAGGGATTCAGCAACACGGGCGAAGCGCTGATGATGTCTCCCAGCCTGTTCAAGAAGTACTACGCCGCGGCCCAGTATGTCGCCGAGCATGTCGATTTCACGCCGTCCGTTTGGACGTTCGCTCCCTACCCGGTCGCCACGTATGCCGATCAGAAGAAGCTGCACGAACAGGCCCTCCTGAACTTCTACAGCCGGCACGACGTCAACTTCGAAACGTATCTTGCCGCGGCCTGGAGCTATCGCGGTCGCTCGCCGACCAGCAAGGCGACCATCGAAGAGTGGGCGATTGAACGGAAGCTCAGCCCCAAGTACCTGCGCTCTCTGTGGGAGACGCTCTCGGGAAACCCCGGCGAGTCCAAGTTCTACGCGCGGCAACTCCGCGAGCGTTGGCAGGCACTGCCGCCACCAGAGCCGTCCGCCGACCCAACCGTTTCGCCGAAGGTGCCGCAGGAACTGCGATCGCTGGCCGCCGACATGCACCGGCTCGGCAACCTGCTCTGTGTGCCGGAAACGCCGGCCATTGTGTCGAACGCCGGTAACGGTCCCATCCAGCACATTGACCGGCGCAAGAAAACGGCCGCCGCGCGCGACACCTTCAACGCCAACCTGCTGACCGACTCCCGCCGCCACCACATCGAGGTGCGTGACCTGGCCAAGAAGGATTCGATTCGCATCGTGCTGCACGCGGCGACGGTCGAGGCCGGTGACGCGGGCGACGGCTTCGTCATTCTCAAAGACTTGAACTTCAGCACGGCGAACTCCGACAGCTACAAGCCGAATGATGACAAGCGCAACATTGCGTTGATCGACGTGCTCCTGAAGCATGCGCCGGATCAACTGAAGCAATTGAACTTCGGCAAGCATCCGATGGGAGACGCGATCGATCCAAACAGCGTCGCGATCCCCCTCGGTTCGGCGATCGAACTGATGATTCCGACGGCCGCGTTTCCGAATGAGAAGACGATCAGCCTATACGTCGATGCGCGATTGGACCGAGTTCACACGAAGTCGGGGTTGGCTCGTTTCGCGATGCTGGATCACCAGCCCGACGGCAAAGGACTGGAGGAGCTCACGTTCCCTCTGGTGAACCCGGACCATGCGGTCGCCGAGCAATTGCGCGAGTCTTGCCAGTCACTCTGCCACGTACTCCCGAATCGGTTTTACTTCGTCGATGAGGAACGCGGGTTGTCGGCCGGCTTCCATCTGATCGAGGGCTTCTTCCGCGACGATCAACCGCTCTGCCGGCACGTCCTGAGCGATGACGAAAACCGGGAACTCGATCGTCTGTGGGGCGAGTTGTCGTTCGGCACTCAGATCGCCGAGAAGATGCTGCGCGGATTCGTGTTCTTCGAACGCTCCGAACGAAATTTCATGAAGCACCCCGATTTCGATTCCTTCAAGGAGGAAGACCCGGAATTGGCGACCGCGGCAACCGTGTGGCGATTGGAGCAAGCCTACTTCGTGCGATCCGGTGTGAAGGGGACCGAAGAGCAGCTCGCCGAACATCCGATCCATGCGTTCTTCGCCGAGATTCGCCAGGGGCTGGAGCAACGCGCCACGCAACTCAAGGCGGCGCAGCCGGGATATCTGCAACGGCTGGAGACGTTCGCCGAGTCCGCCTACCGGCGCCCCCTGACCGACCCGGAACGACAACAACTGCGGAACTTCTTTCACACACTGAGCGGACAGGATGAATTTGGCATTGAGAAGGCCGTGCGCGCGTCCATCATCCGCATCCTCGTCTCGCCCCACTTCTGTTACCGGATCGATCCGTCGCCGCCGGGTCAAACCGTCCAGCCCCTATCGGATCTGGCGCTCGCGTCCCGCCTGAGTTATTTCCTGTGGTCCTCGCAGCCGGATGAGGAACTGCTGGCCGTCGCGAAAGTGGGCAGGCTGCACGACGACGCGGTCCTGCGCACCCAGACCCGCCGCATGCTGAAGGATCCCAAGGTCAGCGCGTTTGCCGTCGAGTTTTTCGGGCAGTGGTTGCGCTGCCGTGACTTTCCCGAGCAAGCGTCGGTCAGCCGCGAAATCTTCCCCGCGTTCGATGACGCGCTCAAGCAGACAATGTTCGAAGAACCGAGCCGACTGGCCGCGCATCTGATCCGGCAGAACCGCCCGGTGACCGACTTGCTGAATGGCGACACGACCCTGGTGAACAAGCGATTGGCCCAGCACTACGGCGTGCCGTTCCCCGCAACTGGAGACGAGTGGTGCGAAGTCTCGGGCCTGCATCAACAGGGACGCAGCGGCCTCTTGGGGATGGCGGTCTTTCTGACGAAGAACTCGCAGCCCCAGCGAACCAGCCCCGTGAAGCGCGGGTTCTGGGTCGTTCATCATCTGCTGGGCGAGCACATCCCCGCACCGCCCGCCGATGTCGTCACACTCCCCGCGAAAGAGACCGACACGAACGGCAAGACGATCCGCCAGTTGCTGGCGTCGCACACCGACGACTTCAAATGTGCGCGGTGCCACCAGCGGTTCGATTCGATTGGCCTGGCGATGGAAGGCTTCGATGCCATCGGCCGGACCCGCACCAAGGATCTGGCCGGCCGCCCAATCGACAACCTGGTGCAATTGCCGACCGGTGAGCAGGCGCACGGCGTGCCGGAATATTCGCAGTACTTGGCGTCCCGGCGAGCCGATGATTTCACCAGAACCCTGGGCCGCAAGTTCCTGGGTTATGCGCTCGGGCGATCGTTGCAGCTTTCCGATCAGCCGCTGCTCGACACCATGCAGACCAGGCTCACAGAAAACGACCATCGGTTTGTGACGCTCTTCGAGACCGTCGTGACCAGTCCGCAGTTCCGCAACCAGCGTTGCCGCGATTTTTCCACCAACCACTTTCGACTCTCAGCCATTCCTGTTGAACAACATCCGTGAGCGGCAAGGCGCTAGCCGCCGGTCTGCTGGAAACCACCGGCGGCTAGCGCCTTGCCGCTCACGTCGCACAACTTTCAACAGGAGTGGCGGAGAGCCGCAACAAGTCTGGCTTCGGCGGACTTCAGGGAG
>JANMLE010000913.1:0-1182 GCA_031372385.1 Planctomycetota bacterium
GCCGCCTGGCCGCGCAGGTGCGAGACGTCGTGATCCCGCTGGTACTGTTCCCAGATGCGTTTGGCCTCGGCCGTGTCGGCGTCGGTCCAAGTGGTGGTCCGAATCATGGTGATCCCCCGTTTCAACTCATCCGCCCGAGCAAGACTCTACCAACCGCGGGGCGGCCTGCCGAGACGAATCTGTGGCTGCGCGCTCAGAGCTTGTGAATCTTTGTAGCGTGGGTTTCAACCCACGCAAGATGTCGTACCGCGTCGGCTAAAGCCAACGCGACACCGGCTGTTCCCCGTGATTCCCTCGCTAACACTTCGGGTTACTTGGCTAAGCGTGCCATTGGGCTCAACCCGCCCGATTGCGCTCACGGCTCCAGCCAGTCGATGACGGTCAAATCCGGAATCTCGGCGAAGTCCCTCACATTGTGGGTCACGAGCACCAGATCGTGAACGAGAGCCGTGGCCGCGATGAACAGGTCGAGTTGCGGGACAGGCCGTCCGCGATCCAACAACTCCGCCCGGACCGTTCCGAACGTCATGGCGACATCGACGGTAACATCGAGAACCGTCACATCGTCCAACATGCCGTGCAGCGAACGCAACCGGTCTGCCGAAGCGCGAGACCGATGTGCCCACACAGACAACTCACCCACCGTGATCGTCGAGAAGGCCAACCGACCGCCGTACTGCAAGAATCGGGGAAAGACGGTCGGCGATCCCTTGAGGTAGGCCGAGCAAATCATCGTGTCGAGCAGGAAACTCATGGCTCAATCTCGGGGCGATCGAGCTTCCGTGCCGCGTACGTTTCTTCGATGAATCGGTCGAGTTCTTCCGCGTCATCCGCCCAGGCGCCGAACGCCCGCCGCAGGCCCTCGCCCGGTGGGAGCGCATCGCCGGTGACGGCGGCCTGGTCGGGGATGAGCATCACGCGGACGCGCTGACCGTCGCCGCACGGCAGTGGTTCGTCAAACTCGATCGTCTGCCCGTGAACGCGGCCATTCAAATAGACGGTGGTTGCCATTGAACGTCCTCCTCAATCATCACTCTACCGGTGTTGATCGCCGCTGCCGAGACGAGTCGTCACTTCGATTAGGGCCATCGCCTTGTTCAACGTAGGGTGGGACAAGCTCGCTTCGAGCGCCGGCCCACCATCACGTATTGTCGATAGTCGGTGGTGGTGGGCCGGCGCGGC
>JANMLE010000919.1:0-1894 GCA_031372385.1 Planctomycetota bacterium
GCTGGCGCGCGAGGGGATGAACATCGTCCTGGCCGCGCGCTCGGCCGATGCATTGGAAGCGGACGCGGCGGAGTGTCGCGGGCTGGGTGTCAAGGCGATCGCCGTCCCGACCGATGTCGCCGACGACAGCCAGTTGCAGCGGCTGGTCGACCGGGCGCTGGCCGAGTTCGGTGCGATCGACGTACTGGTCAACAACGCGGGGATTGAAGCCTTTCGTTCGTTTCACGAGATCGATCCCGCCGACATTCGCCGGACGATCGACGTGAACCTGACCGCGTCGCTGTTGCTCACGCGGTTGGTGCTGCCGCACATGGTCGCGGCGCGGAGCGGGCACATCGTCAACATGTCCTCGACCGCGGGCAAACAGGGGCCGGCGTTTGGTGCGGCGTATGGGGCGTCCAAGGCGGGACTGATCGCCTTCACGCAGGCATTGCGCGGCGAGTATCACGGCACCGGCATCAGCGCGTCGGTGGTGTGCCCCGGCTTCGCGTCCGACGGCGGGATTTACGAAGTCATCAAGCAGCGGATCGGCAAGGGGACACCGTGGTGGCTCGGATCGACGACGGCGGAGGCGGTGGCACGCGCCGTCGTGAAGGCCATCCGCCATGATCGGCCGGATGTCATCGTGAACGTCCCCGCACTGCGGCCGGTCTTCGCGCTCTGCCAGGCGTTTCCGCGACTGGGTGAATGGATCGTGCGCCGGACCACGTTTAAGTTCTTGAAGCGAGTGGGCATGCCGCGTAATTGAAACGTCAGGGGAATGCGTGAGATACTCCAGCCCCTCTAGTCAAACTCGAAGAGTTTCTCTGTCCCGTCCGCAGCACGCAGGCGAATCGCTGATTCTGACTCCCACATCTCGACATCGAAACCGGTGAGATCGATTCGTGCCATTTCGGGCAACGGAAGCTGCATCGGTGACGAAAAGTCAACGACCACAAGTTCGTAAGGGCAGGCCCAATAGCAGCCGATGATCGCGAGTCTCCCCCCAGTTGGAGAGGCCGAAATGCTGGTCCAAATAAAGTCACCCTCATCCAGCGACGAACACCAGCTTTCCATTCTGCGATTTGTCAGATCAATCACGGTCTGACCATCAAGGGCTTCCGAGCAAACCAGATATTCCACATCGTCGCGCTCGACCCAGCAGTACCAAGCCTGATCGTCGCTGCGTTTGAAGCGCACGATCTCCGTGTCACTCGATAACTCCACCACGCGGACGTCACTGACCATCCAGTTGCGCGTCGGATCATCCAATCGATACACATCAACCGTCACGCGGTACTTGCCATTCGGTGAGATAAGGATTTCACCATAGTCGTCCAGTTTCAGCGCCGGGTTGAAGTAACGAGCAATCTCGGTGCGAAGTTCGTCGATGCGGTTCATTGACAAGCGTCCAAGGGCTCAAGCGGCACGACGGATCTTGGCCGTGGATGCGTTCGACTGCGGCTTGAGTTTCTTCCGACTGAAGTGATTCACAAAGTCGATGACTCCGGGTGCGAACCACTTGGCCCACGCCAGCAGATATGCCAGCGGGCCGACGAGCTTCATTCGCTTGTTGCGGCGGATGCACTTGATCGCCGCGCGCGAAACCGCGTCGATCGAACAGCACAGCCAGCGCGGCGGTTCGGGGACGGCCTTGTCACTCTTCGCCGACGCGCAGGACTTGTACAAGTTCGTCAGCACCGGTCCCGGACAAAGGGCCGACACGCCGAGGCCACGCCGGCCGTATTCGGCCCGCAGCGCTTCGGTGAAGCCAACCAGCCCGAACTTGCTCGCGTGGTAGGCGGCGAACCTCCCGCCCGCGACAAGGCCCGAGATGCTGCACACATTCAGGATGTGCGCGTCGGGCCGTGCAAGCAGTGTCGGCAGCAGTTCGCGCGTGATCTGGATCGGTGCC
>JANMLE010000935.1:0-3396 GCA_031372385.1 Planctomycetota bacterium
GACTCACTGGCGACTAACCAACTCTCAATGAATAATCCGGGCTAGCCGCGGGTCTGCTGGAAATCACCGGCGGCTAGCGCCTTGCCGCTCACGTCACACGGCTTTCAACAGGAATGGCGGAGAGCCCGAAATAGCCGCGCAGAAAGTCCCTCCGGTCCCCGTCATAGCGGATGAATTGGACGAGAGCCAGCAGCTTCTGTTGATCACGCAGCAGCTTGGTCGCCAGGCGGTCGGAGTCGGACAGTTCGGAGGGGAGCGGACCCGCCACATCCAACCGCATCGGCTCCCAGGTTCCCTCGATCGCGCCGTATCGTTCCAACATCGCGAGCGCAGATTCCAGCCGGCGGTCGTGCTTCTGTTTGGCGTGCAGCTTCTCGCGCAGCCACTCCAGGCCGAAGGCGTCGATCTGTTCCTTGTTGTGGACCAGCAGATCGAACACCCGTTCGTAAAACTCCGCGCCGGGGTTGCTCCAGCGGATGAACTCCATCTGAGTCGTCAGATCGGCCTCGTCGTAGAGCAGCACACAATCGGACGGCAGCCCGTCGCGACCGGCGCGGCCGATTTCCTGATACCACGATTCCATCGAACCGGGGATCTCGGCGTGAATCACGAACCGGATGTCCTCCTTGTCGATCCCCATGCCGAAGGCGTTGGTGGCGAGAACGAGCGGGCAGTGTCCCTGCATGAACTCGTTTTGAATCCGCCGCCGCTGCTGACGTTCGAGGTCGCCGTGATAACAAACGTGGGGCACGCGCCGCTCGCGCAGCAGATCACTGAAGCGCTCGAGCGTCCGGATCAGCGTGAAATAGACGATCCCGCTGCCGGTCGACGCCGCATGACGCTCATGCACCTCTGTGATGTGTTGCCGCTTGTCGTCGTCTCCCCAGACCTCCTCCACGACGAGTCGCAGATTGGGTCGTTCGATCCCCTCGTGGAACGTCACCGTGTCATCGGCGGTCAGGCCGAGCTGATGGATGATGTCGGCTTGGACCTCAACGGTGGCTGTCGCGGTCAGGGCCAGCGTCGTCGGGTTGCCGATCATCCCGCGGAACTCGCGCAGCCGGGTGTAATCGGGGCGAAAGTCGTGTCCCCATTCGCTGATGCAGTGCGCCTCATCCACGGCGAGCAACCGGACTTCACGCCGGGAAACCGCGTTCAGGAACTCGGCCTTCCGAAATCGTTCCGGCGTGACGTACAGCAGGCGATACCGGCCATTCGCCAGAGCCTGATAACGTTGCTCACGTTCCTCGCGCGACAGCGACGAGTTGATGAAGGCGGCGTCGATCCCCCGCGACTGAAGCGTGTCGACCTGATCCTTCATCAATGCGATCAACGGCGACAAGACGAGGGTCAGTGGTGAGGTCTCGTCCGGCTGTCCCTCGTGCGGTTCGAACAGCAGAGCCGGGATCTGGTAGCACAGCGACTTGCCCGCACCGGTCGGCATGATCACCAGCGAGTGCCCGCCGGCCAGCGTGCGACGAATGATCGCCTCTTGCGGTCCGCGAAAGGACTCGTGGCCGAAGTGCCGCTGCAACGCTTCCCGAGATTCCATGGCCGAGATGCTTACCACCGGAACAGGCAGGTGCCCCACGTCAGACCACCGCCGAAGCCGCTCAACAGCAGCGTGTCGCCGCGTTCGAGCCGCCCGGAACGAATGGCTTCGTCGAGGGCGATCGGGATCGACCCGCCCGACGTGTTGCCGTAGTCCTGCAGGTTGTTGAACAGCCGCTCCGGTGGGATGCCCAGTTGCTCGGCGACGTTGTTGATGATGCGGATGTTGGCCTGATGCATGACGTAGAGGGCGACGTCGCGGACGGACAACCCCGACTTTTGCAGGACCAATTCGATACTGTCCGTGACCGCCCGCACTGCCCACTTGAAGACGCTGCGGCCATCCATTTGCAGGTACTGGCGTCCGGCATCCAGATCCTCGTGCGTCATTGGGAACCGCGAGCCGCCCGCCGGTCTGTCCAGCATCGGAGCGCCACCGCCGTCCGAACCGAGTTGATAGCACATCAATCCCTGATGCGCGTCGCCCTTTGTCACCAGCACGGCACCGGCTCCGTCACCGAACAGCGGGGCGATCTTCACGTCGTGGGGATTGACGATCCGGCTGTTGCAGTCGCCCCCGATCACCAAGGCCATCTTGCTGTTGCCCGTGGCGACAAACTGGGCCGCGGTCGCCAAGGCGTAGACAAAGCCCGAGCAGGCGGCATGCACGTCCATCGCCGGGGCGTCGATCCCCAACGCTTCCTGCACCAGGTTGGCCGTCGTCGGACAGTGATAGTCCGGAGAAAACGTCCCCACCACCACCAGGTCGATGTCGCGCGCGGACACATTGCCATCCCGCATCGCCCGCCGCGCCGCTTCGATGCACAGGTCACTCGTTGCCTGTCCGTCGACGACATGCCGACGCGACAGGATGCCGGTGCGCTGCTCGATCCAAGCCGGGTCGAATCCATAACGCGCTTGCAGGTCGGCGTTGGTGACGATGTTGTCGGGAACGTACGAGCCCGTGGCGACGATTTGCACGCCCAGCAGCGAACGCGTGCGACGGCTCCAGCCACCCGATGGTTCCAGGACCGTGTCGGCCCGGTTGGTCACATTCAATGTCATTCCGTGAGAAACCTCCGTGTCGAAGGTGGAAGATCCGAACAGTGGCAATTCAGAGCGACGCCACTTCGAGGTCGAGTCTTCGACCGGCATTCTCCGGCAGCCCGCAAGTGTGGCTCACCAAGCTCCATTGTCGTCGGAATCCATCTACGCCAACGCGGCGAATGGTCTGGGGAAGGTTGGCAATCGGACGTCGCCAACAAAATCAAGGCCAAGGGCGGAAGGAGTATACCTGCGGTTCCCAGTGTAAACTAGCGAATCGCGGAAGGGCTGGTGCTGCGGAAACCCCATTCACCAAATGGATTAACGGATTCGGGCAGTTTCGGCAAGATGTGTTGGGACGCTAGTCCTGTGATCGGATCAGACAAGTGATGGTTCCGGAGGGCAGAGGGGAATCAAGAACCCAAAATCGAAACAGGGGTTTCGCTTCTGGGTCGGCGTCTGCGGTTATACCTCGCTCGGGCGAAATTGACGCAACGCCATACTGTAGTCCCGTCGCTCCGCCGACGGGACGGCTTGTCGGCGGAGCGACAAGCCTACAGTAGACGGCCTGACATCTGACCGACCCCGCGTCAATTTCGCCCGAGCGAGGTATAGGGGATTCCATGTGGTTCTGACGGAGACAAGCATCGTGTCGGTACATCGCATTCGATTGGTTGGTCCTTGGGACTTCACGTGGCGGGCGACGCCTGAAGCCAGGGACGATTCGGACGGATTGGAAATCCGTCCTACGAAGTCGGGGAGCATCCAGATGCCCTGCGACTGGCAGGCCCTCTTCGGTGC
>JANMLE010000963.1:0-7039 GCA_031372385.1 Planctomycetota bacterium
GTTGGCTCAGGGTTAAACGAGCTGAGGTGACTACAACTTGTTGGGGTGATTGACATGTGGCGCTGGCTCACCCGCCTGTGGTCGCGTCCCGGTGTGACGCACCGGTTGGGGGATCGCGGCGAGGATCTGGCGGCCCGGCACTTGGAGCGTCTCGGCTTTCGGATCATCGAACGGCAGTGGCGCGGCGTGTACGGCGAGATCGACCTGGTGGCCCTCGACTCCGACACCGTGGTGTTCGTGGAGGTCAAGACCCGCGCCACTTCCGCGACCGGTGATCCGACCGAGGCCGTGACGCCAGCCAAGCAGCAAAAGATCACCCGCTCGGCGCTGGCCTATCTGAAACGCCGCGGCTGGCTGCAGCGGCGGTGCCGCTTCGATGTCGTTTCCATCCTGTGGAACGGCGACGGCGGCCTGCCCGATGTGCGGCATTACCCCAGCGCGTTCGATGCCTCCGGCTCCGGGCAGATGTATTCCTGAATCGGTCCACGATCCCGGTGAATCCGCGCTCCGTCGACGGGAACCGGTTTGACCGACCCCGGTTCCCGACCTAGATATTCCCCACAGGAGTCATTGTTGACGTTTCCGACAAAAGTCTCCGTAGTGTGGGCTTTAGCCCACACGGATGCGTTATTTCCCGAGAAACGTGGGCTGAAGCCCACGCTACATCGACTTTTATCGGAAACGTCATTGTTGGCCCGGTGCGCTCGCCACCCGAGGATCCATTGGACATGTCTGAACGTCACAACACCAATGACCGGCGCGGTCCCGACCGTCGCCGATCCCACCGATCACCGATCGACTGCCAGATCCGGCTGCTCAGCGCGGCCTCTCCGTCCAACATCGTGCAGGGATGCCTGCTGAATGTGTCGGTCTCGGGGGTGCGACTACTGCTGTCCCAGTCGGTTGCCGTCGGCGAAAAGCTGCTGGTCGAAGCGCGTCGCGGCGCGAGCGTGTTGTGCAACGTGACGGTCCAGGCGATCTGGTCGGAACCCGAGTCTGATGGACGGCACATCATCGGGTGTGAATCGCTGACCAACCTGACACCCCGGCAATTGAGCCAGCTCAAATCAGCGGCTGCGGAATCCGCCGCCATCGCCACGGCGTGAATCGATCAGTACGATCGTCCGGGTGTGGTGGCATGACACCGCTCTGGATCGGTCGCTGAGACCTCTCCCGACTGCGAACGGGGCATTCGTAAAGAGCTGTGCGTTGGTGGCGTCCGAGCATGGCCGACGAGACTCAACGATCTTTCTGCCTCTCTCTTTCTGTCTCCATCTTCCTGCACTGACAAGGCGGGGAGGCAGAAAGAGAGAGGCAGAAAGATGAACACCGATGAAGTCCCGACGAACTCTCGGAAGCAAAAGATGCACAGCCCCCTCGTGCTTTGACACAACCAAGAACCGGGGTTGTCGTCGTAGCCACGTTCGCCAGAACGTGGGAAGATCCGGCAACTGCCCCACGTTCTGGCGAACGTGACTACCGCAAAACCAAGCGGTGACAAAGCACTGGCAGCCACCCGCAATTCGTCTGTGACGAGTCTGCCGCGCCCGTGGTGCTCGCGCGTGCCATGATCCAACGCTCCTCCAGCCCGGTCATTTCCAGTCGTGATTGTCTTTCCGCGAGATCCCGTGTGCGAATCTTCGTCTCCGAGTTCATTTCCAGCGGGGCGCTGTTCGGAACACCGCTCCCCGATTCACTGCTGCGCGAGGGGCGGGCGATGTTGTCCGCCCTCATCGGCGACCTCTTGGCCGTGCCCGGCTGTGAGGTGTCGACGACCCTCGATCACCGGTTGCTCGACACGCTGGATCATCGAACGGGAAACGCACTCCACATTCAGGCGATCGAAGACCCGGACGCCGAGCGAACCGTCTTCGATCGATTCGCCACCGCAGCCGAGGCCACACTGGTGATCGCCCCGGAGACCGACGGTGTTCTCGCGCGGCGCGTTCAACGAGTCATTGACCTCGGGGCGCTCTCCCTGAATTGCCTGCCCGCCACCATCGACATTTGCGGCGACAAGTTGCTGCTGACCGATCATCTGACGGGTCGGGGTATCGCCACGATTCCGACACGGCCGGCACCCGAAATCGGAAGCGAACCCTGGGAGTTGTTCGGCTCCGCATGCGTCGTCAAGCCGCGCGACGGTGCCGGCTCCTGGCTGACATTCGCGATTCCGTTCCGCGATTCCAACGCCTGGAGACACGCCGTCAATGAGTTCGCAATCGCCGGAGCGTCGACCCGCGCGATCCTCCAACCCTGGATCGCCGGTCGGGCATTGTCCGTCGGTTGCCTCTGCGATGATTCGGGACAAATCGAAGTCTTCCCGATCGCTGACCAACACCTGACAGGCCATCACTTTCAATACCAGGGCGGACGCATCCCGGCAGACCTTCCCCCGCCGACGGTCGCGGCCATCGGGCAACTGGTGCGATCCACCTGCGGCACGATCACCGGTCTGCGGGGCTACATCGGAATCGACCTGCTGCTGCCCGACTCCGATCCGCATTCGCCGTTGATCGTGGAGATCAACCCGCGACTGACGATGTCCTACGTGGGATACCGCCAACTGTGTCACGACAACATCGCCGAGCGGCTGCTTCCGGGAGCTGGGCGACCGCAGACGGAGCCGTTGCGGTGGAAACGGGAAACCGTCAGTTTCCACGCCGACGGGCGAAAGGACCAGTAGGCAACGCGGGTGAGCCGGAGTTGCCAGTCAGGTCGATGACACGTGGTCATCCCAGCATCAGGCCCGGTCCCCTTGAACGACGTAGAAACGCAGAGAGTGCGCAGAGTGGACTTCTCTTCGATCTCTGCGCCCTCCGCGTTTCTACTCCGCTGCTTGTTCCGCTACTTTGCGACCGAGAACTTATGCACCGTGGTCTGCGTGTAGGTCTGGCCGGGGTCGAGGCGTGTCGACGGGAATTCGGATCGGTTTGGGGAGTCGGGGAAGTGTTGGGCTTCCAGGCAGAAGGCTCCATGCTTCGGAGCGTTGCCGGTCTTCGGTGTCCCTTCCAGGAAGTTGCCGGTGTAGAACTGGATGCCGGGTTCGGTGGTCAGGATTTCCAGCACGCGGCCGGACTTCGGTTCGACGATTGTTGCGGCGGGACGCAGTTCACCGGCTTTGCCGTCGACGACGTAGCAGTGGTCGTAGCCGCCAGCTCCGTTGACCGGTTGATCAATCCGCTCGCCCATCGTGTGCGGCTTCAGGAAGTCCATGCACGTCCCTTCGACTGCGGCCAGCTTGCCGCTGGGAATGCCGGTCTTGTCGACCGGCAGGTACTTCGAGCAATTCAGGGTCAGTTCGTGGTCGACGATCAAACCGTTGCCGGCACCGGCCAGGTTCCAATAGGCATGGTTGGTCAGGTTCAGGACGGTCGGCTTGTCGGTCGTGGCCTTGTAGTCGATGCGCAGTTCGTTGGCGTCCGTGAGTGTGTAGGTGATGATCGTCGTCAGCGTACCGGGGTAGCCTTCCTCGCCGTCCTCACTGACATAGGTGAACTTCACACCCGCCTGCTTTTCGTCTTCAAACGGTTCGGCCTTCCAGAGCTTCTTCATGAAGCCCTCTTTACCGCCGTGCAGGCTGTTGGGGTCGTTGTTCAGGAAGAGCGAGTACTCGGTCCCGTCGAGCGAGAACTTCCCGCCGGCGATGCGGTTGGCATACCGGCCGCAGGCGCCGCCGAAGTACGGGGCGTTTTCGAGATACCCTTCGAGATCGGGATGGCTGAGCGTGACGTTGGCCAGCATTCCGTCGCGGTCGGGAACCTCGACCGCGGTGATGATCGCGCCGAGGTCGATCAGGCTGACCTTCATTCCCGAATGGTTGCGGAGGCCGAACAGAGAGACTTCCTCGTCGGCCGCCGTCTGGCCGTACGGTTCGTGTTGCACAGTGAGCATGTTCTTTTCCGTGGTGTCGGGTTTGGCGGTCGCCGCTTTGGGTGTCGTGGTCGCGGGAGCGCCCGGGGTGGGCTTGGGAATCCGGCCGCAACCGACCAGGGCCGCGCAGCATCCCACCAGCAGTCCGGCGAACAGCCGCTGTCGCAACAGTGATTTCATGAGGAGCTCCGATCCTGTGAATTGTGAACGAACGGATGTTTGGAGGGCCATCTTGGGGACCGGTCCGAATGCGGTCAAGCGACCCGGTCTTTTCGGCACAATCGGTGCAGATTGCGTTTTTTCCCGCCGGACGCGGTGTTGACGGAAAAGGAAATTCAATCGGGTCGGCGCTGCGGGTAACGTCTGGCTGAAGAACTTTTTTTGAGAGATCATCATGGCAATCGAAACGACGTGTGACATGGCGATCGAAACGACATGTGACGTGCCCGCCTCATTGATGGCGGAGTCTGTGATCCTGCGCAGGTTGACCGCCGCCATCCCGGCCGTGTTTGCGGTCACGGTGTTTGGCAGTGCCTTTCTGCTGTTTCTCGTACAGCCGCTGCTGGGCAAGTACATCCTGCCGTGGTTTGGCGGCAGCCCGTCCGTCTGGACGACGTGCATGCTCATCTTTCAAGCCCTGCTGTTCTTTGGATACGCCTATGCGCATCTGCTATCGCGATTGAAACCGCAGTGGCAGGCGCTGGTGCATGTCGGATTGCTGCTGGCCGCCCTCTGCACCCTGCCGATCACTCCGGCGGCGAGTTGGAAGCCGACCGAAGTCTCCAATCCGGCGTGGCAGATCATTCTGTTGTTGACGGCGTGCGTCGGGCTGCCTTACTTCCTGCTGTCGGCGACCGGGCCGCTGTTGCAATCGTGGTTCGCCAAGGCCCGGCCAGGGGTCTCGCCGTACCGGCTGTATGCCCTCTCCAATGTCGGATCGTTGCTGGCACTCGTCGCGTATCCGTTTGTGATCGAACGGTGGCTGTCGAAGCCGAACCAGACGGTGGTGTGGTCCGTCGCCTTCGCGCTGTTTGCCGTGCTGTGCGGCGCGTGTGCGGCGCTGGTGGGCTGGTGCGCGGCACGGGGTGACACCGGCGGGGCCGAGACTTCGCCCGCGGGCCCGGTCGCGGCCGCTTCCGCTCCGACCGCCGACGTGATCGCGCTGTGGTTCGCGCTGGCGATGATCGCCTCAATGTTCCTGCTGGCGACCACCAATCAGGTCTGCCTGGACGTGGCGGTGATCCCCTTCCTGTGGGTGATTCCACTGGCCCTGTATCTGCTGACGTTCATCCTCTGTTTTGACAGCGACTGGTGGTATCGCCGGCGCGTGTTCATGACGGTGTCGCTGTTGACGATGCCGGTGGCCTGCTTCTTCACCCTGCTGCCCGCGCATGGATCGCTGCTGTTTCAACTGGGGATCTATTTCACGGCGCTGTTCTGTGGCTGCATGGTCTGCCATGGCGAACTGGTCCGGCTGAAGCCCGCGTCACAGCATCTGACGTTGTTCTACCTGACAATCTCGGCGGGCGGTTCGTGCGGCGGATTGTTTGTCGGCTTGCTGGCTCCCGCGCTGTTCGTGGACTACTACGAATTCCAACTGGCGATCCTGGGGTTCGTGTTGTTGTCACTGGTCGTCGTACTGCGCGAATGCACCAGTCACCGGGTCCAGCAGTCGGCCTGCGTCATGGCGCTGGTGCTGTGGATCGCCTGCGGTGTCGGCTTCGGTACGGGCGGACGCCGCGTGTCGAAGTATCTGGACATCTCTCGCAACTTCTACGGGAACCTGAAGGTCGAACGGGAGGTTTCGCAAGGTGCGTTGCAGACACCGCGGCTGCTGGTCCATGGTCGCATCGTTCACGGCGCGCAGTATGTGATGTCCGCCATGAAACGGATGGAGCCGACGACGTACTACGGACGGCAATCCGGAGTGGGACTGGCGTTCACCCATGTCAACCGGAACCTCAACCGACATGTGGGAGTGATCGGCTTGGGAGTTGGAACGATCGCCACCTACGGTCGTCCGGGCGATCGTTTTCGGTTCTATGAAATCAATCCGGCCGTGGTCGATTTCGCGAAAACCCATTTCTCGTTTCTCGTGAAATGCCCGGCGGAAAACCAGTGCGTGGTGGGCGACGCGCGACTGGTGCTGGAGCGCGAGCCACCACAGTCATTCGACCTGCTGGTGCTGGACGCATTCAGTGGCGATGCCATTCCGGTTCACCTGTTGACCAGCGAAGCGTTCGACGTCTATCTGCGTCATTTGGCCCCCGGTGGACTGCTGGCTTGTCACATTTCCAACGTTCACTTCGATCTGTTGCCGGTGCTGGCGGGGATCGCCGATGACCGCGGACTGTCAGCCATCCTGGTCAATTCCAAGGGAAACTCCGCTGAGTTTCAGACGGATGCCACCTGGGTGCTCCTCGCGCGGGACGCACAAGACCTGCCGAAAATCCCGGACGGTCAGAGTCTGGAAAACGTTCGACGCGCGTTTTGGACGGACGATCAGAACAATCTGTTTGAGGTGCTGACGAGATGATCGAAACGGGAGAGATGTGATTGGTGACAAGTGTGGAAGAGGCTGCAGAGTCCACAGCGCGGGCCAGGCCCGCAACCCAAATCGAATCACCCTGTCGTCGCTCGATTGCCAGGAACGCAGGCTGTCTTTACTCCGAAGGAGTTGCGTCTCATAGCCCGGGGTTGCGAGCGGAGCGAGCGACCCCGGGTCAGGGGCGCAAGACGGATTTCTACCCCAACGGGGTTGCGTCAGACTTGCCGTATGACGCAACCCCGTTGGGGTAGATACCTCTCAACACGGAACTCCCCAGGGTAGCCGCGAAGCGCGGCAACCCTGGGCTATGAGACGCAACTCCTTCGGAGTAAAGAACAGCGGATCGCCTGGTCACGGGCGCGGCACTCAGTCCAAAATCTTCGCGCCCGGCAAAGCAACAAAACGTTAGTAGTACAATTCAATGGCCACTATTCCCTGCGCCGCCGAATCACGATGGTGTCGCTGACCAGATCACCCAGGCGCTGCCGGTTGGCCGTCAGCGTCATGGCCAGCGCGCCCGTGATCCATCCCGCGGGCAGGACACCGTCTGCCAGCGCAAGCAACTCGCGCAGCACGGCGCGATAGAACCCGCAGGGGCGCAGCGTCGTGCGCACCACG
>JANMLE010000972.1:0-2538 GCA_031372385.1 Planctomycetota bacterium
GCCTGCTCGATGATCAGGCTGCCGGCCGTCTGATAGGCCGGGTTGAACAGCAGGTATTGTCCCATCGGTGAGTTGTAGTTGTACGTGCTGCCCAATCCGATGCGGGCCGTCGTGCCGGTCGAGAACCGCTGTTCGAGCGACATTAGGTTGGGAGTCCCCGCGACCGGGCCGAACGAGGTCATCCCGTATTGGCTCTGGCCGCCGCGGACCGCCTGCAGTGCCGACGCGACCTGTTGTGTTCCCTGCAGGTATTGCAGGTTCGAGTTGAGCGACGTGTCGAACTGCGCACGCTCGATCTCGGTCCGCTGGCCCGCTTCGGCGGGAAGGTCCGCGATCACCCGCAGATGCAGGTTGTTGCTCAGCGCGTTCGCGACCGCCTCGGTGACACTCAGCGCGAGCACTTCCGGGTTGCGCTCAGTGGAGACCAACAGTCCGGGAGTCGTCGCTTGGCGCGCGTCGTCGGATGTCGCGCTGGACGGGGTCGGTTCGATGTTTGAATCAGGAGAGAACCGTTGATCGGCCGCACTCGCGTCGTGCGTAGGGGGAGGCATTGGCGGCGAGACCGAACGATGATTCGCAGCCTTACGGTTCACACCGATGCGCAATGAGTGGCAGCCGGAACAGGCACAAAAGATCGCCACCAACCACAGAGTGATCAGCAGCCATCGATCTCTTGTGAAGCGTTTCATGGGGCGTCAACGAATCCGTTGGAAAGGAGAGATCGAATTCCAAGCAAACGCCCGGTGCTGACCGCCATCCTCACGCGGAGAGACAGTGATTTTTTCGCCACTGGGCTTGTCCCTGTGGTTTAACGGCTTCTGCGCTACTCAAATCTCTCGTGAAATCGGAGTAGCGCAGAAGCCGTTGAACCGCCGACGCAAGGTCGGTGGCGAAATCATCAAACGCACGGACCGGCCACCGGTGCGATTGCCCAAGTTGCCAGACCGCGTGACAGTAGTTCTTCCATCAAACGCTGGCACGACGATCTTTCCGCGGGACGTCGGTTTGCCGTTCAGAATTCCCCGCCCACAGTCCCTGAGCGGCAGGAACCGCCGGTCGGCGACTGGGAAACCCCGGTATCTGGCATCTAATTCGGGGGATTCGGAGCGGTCTCCTTTGGACTGCGGCGGCTCGACGCCGCTTTGGCATTTTCGTATTTCATGCCGCAGTTCGGGCGGTCGTACTCGATGCCAAAGGGCTTCGTAAAAAATCGCAAAGCGGCGTCGAGCCGCCGCACTCCAAAGGAGTTCCGAGCCGTGAGAACTTTGCCGGGCGAACCTTGTGCGGTGGATCAGTCCGCCGGAGAATCCCTCTTCGTTGCACTCCACCTTGAAGCATCGTTGTTCGTCGAGCGGCAAGGAAATCATTTTCCCGCCACTGGGCTTGTCCCGGTGGCTCGACGGCTTTTGCACTACTTCGCTGAAGTGCGCGAGTATCGCAAAAGCCGTTGAACCACCGAGGTGAACTCGGTGGCGAAGTATCTTTCGAAGTGCCCCCCCCACGGTAACAGGCTGCCAATTCGCAGAGGCAAACCCATCATGGCTCGGTTGGAGAGATTGCCCTCACACATCCGTTTGCAGATTGAACCCCAGGACCGGGTCTTGGACGTGGGACGGCAGACGCGCGATGATCCGCCGCCGCTGGCAGTGATTCCCCTGCCGGATGTCACCCGGTTGGTGATCGTCACCAGGGAGCAAACGGAGATCGGCCGGCGGCAGTTGCGGATTGAAGTTACCGGCCCGCGACATGTGCGGTTGACCAACATCAACGAGGCCAACAGCATCTCACTGTCCACCGGTGCGGTGTTGGGACCGGGCGAATCGATCGATGCGCTGCTGCCGCTGCAGGTGACTCGCGGCAGTGTTCAACTGGGAATCGAAATCCTGGGGGCCGAGCGGCTGCCCGAGTCCGAGCCGAGCGACGTCTTTCAATCCTTGCCGGCCTCGCCGCAATCTCCGAGTTCCGTCGTGAAGATTGCCCGGCAGATGTATGCCGCGGACTTCGTCCCGGAAACGGCCACCGATTCGCTGGTCGCTTCGATCCGGGGCTCGAACGCCGAAGACATGTTCGATCGCCTGGGGCAGTTGGTGACGGTCTTGCAGCGCGCGGCCTCCGCGGCGGACTTTGCGGACGTGATTGCCCACACGGCGATGGAGATGGTGAACCTCGATCACGCGGCGGTTTTGGTGCGCGACGGTGGATCGTGGAGGGTTGCCGCACTGGCCGAGCAGCGTGCGGGTGCGGCCGACTCGTGGCGACCGAGTCAACGGCTGTTGAGTCAGTTGTTGCAGGACCGGCGCACCGTGTGGGGATCACCGGGCACGGCGGGGGCCGCCGTTTCCGAAAGCGCCGCGTCGATTGTCGCGTTGGTCGCCGCGCCGATCCTCGACGATGCCGGCGATGTCATCGGCGCGGTCTATGGAGACCGTCGCGTGGGGATCGCCTGGAACCGTCCTCCCATCGACAAGTTTGACGCGAAGATGGTCGAGATCATGGCCTGCGGCGTGGCCGGGGGCTGGGCGCGCATGGAGCAGGACC
>JANMLE010000980.1:0-2183 GCA_031372385.1 Planctomycetota bacterium
GGCATCGCCGGCGACCACGATCTTGGAATGATGCCCCATCCGCGTCAGGAACATCATCATCTGCGTCACGGTGGTGTTCTGGGCTTCATCCAGGATCATGAACGTGTTGTTCAAGGTCCGGCCGCGCATGAACGCCAGCGGAATGATCTCGATCACATCCTTGTCGAGATACCGCTGGACCTGATCGAAGTCGAGGATGTCGCTGAGCGCATCCAGCAACGGCCGAAGATACGGATTCACCTTGGCGAGCATGTCGCCGGGGAGGAAGCCGAGCCGTTCGCCCGCTTCGACGGCGGGACGAACCAGCACGATCTTGCGAACCTTTTCGAGCCGCAAGGCATTCACCGCCATCGCCACGGCGAGATACGTCTTGCCGGAACCCGCAGGCCCCGAGCAGATCACCAGATCATGCTCCCGGATCGCCTTGATGTAGTCGCGCTGCCCCGCCCCCATTGGCCGGATCTTGCGCGCCTTGTGAAAGACGTCGATCGAGTCGTCGAGACCGGCGTGCTCGGCCGCGTGCAGGCGTCCCAGCGCACGCTCAAGGTCTTCGTCCTCCAGATACCCAGTCCGTTCGATCACGGATTTCAATTCGGCGAAGACTTTCGTCCCCAGCGCCACCTGGGTCTGATCCCCGTGCAAGTGCAACTCGTCGCCTCGCAAGACGACGTCGATGTGCAACACGTCGCGCAGGCGACGGAGATGCTTGTCGCGAGTCCCAAACAAGCTTCGAACATCCTCGTGATTGCGGAACTGAACTCGTCCTTCGGACATAGACCTTCTCACCGACCAAATGGAAATCGCGGCCCGGTGCCACGACAGAGCAATCGTAGTCTACACATTCTTGCGCGCCGTCGCCAAACGCCCTGACTTGCGGGTCGTGGGTCAGTTTGAAACCGGAAGTCGTGTGGCACGCCCTGAGTCTTCGAAGGGCGTGGGAATTACGCTGTGCCTCGATCCACGCCCTTCGAAGACTCAGGGCGTGCCACTCAAACTGACCCATCTACCGACTTGCGTCCCAGGGCATCGAGTCTGCCCGCTTCCCCGCAGACGCTGGCACAGACGGCGTGATCCGCAAACTCAACCATTCCTTCGATTCCACTCGTTCGGCTGGCGTCAAACATTTCCGGTTGCTCCGACGATGTCAGTTGCGCCCACGATGTCAGAGGTAGCGGTTGTGTTCAAGTCACGGGCGGTGCTTGATCGATCACAGGGGGGCTTGATTCTCCGGCCCAGCCGGCCGTCAGATTTTGCGGGAAGTCGTTTCCATGTATGAGTCTCAGTTTCTGTTGAAGCGTCGGCCGTTTGCGGCAACTCCCGATCCGCGGTGCTTTCTCGCCGCCGGTTCCATCCAAGCCGCCTTGGATGAGTTGGTCGTTTGCGTCGAGCAAGGACAAGGGATCGCCGTTGTGTCCGCCCCGGCGGGTGTCGGCAAGACGCTCCTGTGCGAGCGGCTGGGAACGGAGTTGAAATCGCATTTCGAAATCGTCTTCCTGCGTCATGCCAGCTTCCCGACACGCCGCGCGTTGCTGCAAACCATTCTCGCGGAAATGAACCACGCCTATCAGCGGCAGGATGAACAGGAACTGCGACTGGAGCTGGTTCCGGCCATCCGAGCCCTCAATCCCAGCCGCGATGCGCTCGTCCTGATCTGCGACGAGGCCCACGGTCTGAGCGAAGATCTGCTGGAGGAACTTCGCATTCTGTCGGATCTGGCCGAGAGCGGGCGACCGCTGGTCCGACTGGTACTGGTCGGCCAACCGGCGCTCGAAGAAACCCTCGCCCGCCCCGGCTTGGAAGCGCTCAACCAGCGGATTCGTGCGCATGTCTGTTTGGAATCTTTCAACCGTTTGTCCTCGCTGGACTATATCGACTATCGCATCACCTGGGCCGGCGGTCGGACCGATGAGGTCTTCACACCCGAAGCTCTGGAACTGATCTGCCGCGCCAGCCAGGGGATGCCCCGTTGCATCAACCAACTGTGCGACCATGCCTTGCTGTTGGCCTATGTTTCCGAACAGAAACCGGTCTCCGCCGAAACAATCCGCGAAGCGTTGCAGGATTTGCGGCAACTCCCGCTGCACTGGAACGAGAGTCTGACCGACGTCGCGAGTGCTTCCCGAACCGCCGAGGTCTTCGACCTGTTCGAGGCATCAACTCCTGCCGCGACAGCGCGATTGGAA
>JANMLE010001020.1:0-3093 GCA_031372385.1 Planctomycetota bacterium
CCGCTGGCGTTCATGCGCGGCCGGACCTTGAACAACACGTTCATGATCCTGGATGAAGCCCAGAACACCACCGTGACGCAGATGATGATGTTCCTGACGCGGATGGGGCATCATTCCAAGATCGTGGTCGCCGGCGATGCCACTCAGACGGACCTGCCGGACAACATCGACAGCGGACTGGTCGATGCCATCAACCGCTTGCAGCACGTCAAGGGGGTCGCCTCGGTCGAGTTGACGGGCGAGGACATCGCGCGGCATCCACTCGTGCGTCGAATCGTCGCGGCCTACGACTCGGACCGGCCCGAGCGAAGCAACAGCCCGCGGAATCGAATCGAACGAGTGGCCGTGCCGCCGACAGATTCGGCACCACTGAACGCTCCCGCGACGAACGGTTCGCAGGGGTCAACTCCGTCGTTGATCGCTCCGCGATCAGACGCTCCGCTCGCACCGCCGTCATCCGATGCGCCGATCACCGAACGATCCGCGACACCCGCCGAGCCCGTGACGGAATCCCCTCCCACCGGCGAGCAGGCCGTGCCGTGAATCATATCGATGCGGTGTTTGGCCGCCGTCTCTCGTCCGGATCAAGGGGTCCGGTCCACTTTGTCGAGGCCGACAGGGCTAACTGATGCGACTTTTTCCCGCTCGAAAATCCCGACCGTCCCGGAACGTCGGCTTGAAGAACGGTTCGTGGGCGGCACGCCTGGGCGGGCAACTCAGCCGCGGCGACGTTTCGTTGCGTCTGGCGATTTGCCTGCTGTTCCTGATCATCCTGGTCTTCGGAATCGCTGGATGGCGGTCTCCATTCCCGCATCGGCTGGGGGATGACGCTCCCAATGGCATCCTGGCCCGGATCGATTTCGATCGCGTCAACGTTCGCAAAACGGATCTGGCCCAACTGGAGCGTGAGGATCGTGTGCCCCCGCGCTTTCAATACTCGGCCAAGGGGGCCGAGCAACTCCGCGACCTCCCCTTCGACCTGCGCAAACACCTGCTGGAAGCAGTCAACGTCAGCAACTTCACGGATCTCTCTGCGGAGACTCGGGCGGCATTCGGATGGGTGGCGGCCGGCGTCGGCGCGGCGTTCGAGCCACCCGCTCCCGAATTCGAGGCGGAATGGCGGCAACTGCGCGAGGCGATCGGGCCCATCGACACGGCCGAACGCAAGATCGACGAAGTGATCGGTGAATTCACCCAATTCACCGCGCCACTGCGGCAGACGGGAGTGCTCGATCCCGCCGAAGTCACCCGCGAGAACCTGCGGCTCGAGGCGGACATCACCGTCGTCCCTGCGTTCGATGAGAACAGGACTCAGACGTTCAAGGTCGCCGAACTGCTGCTGAATGAAATGCTGAAGGCCACGGGCAATCTCGGGGGACAATGGAAGTCGTTCACGGAGTTGAAGCCGAAACAGGAACTGTTGGAGCGTTGGCTGCAAAACCGGGTTTCACCGACGCTGCAATACGATGCCGCAGCCACCAAACAAAAACGGAACGAAGCCCGCCTGAAGACTCCCGAGGTGCGTGATGACTACAAACGGGGCGGACTGCTGGTCGCGCCGGGCAACGTGCTGGATGAAGAATCGCTGGAGATCCTGCGGGCTCAGTATGACGCCACGGAAAGCCGGGTGCAGGTCTTCGAACGCGGCGTCCGTCTGGTGACGGTGCTGATGCTGCTGATCGTGCTCGGTGGCATGAACGGATACCACCTGATTCACAACGAACCGCGGCTGGCCACGAACGTCGGCCGGTTGACGGTCTATCTGGCGGCGGTGACGGTGACGACGATTCTCGGCCGCTGGCTGTCGTTCGACCCGTGGCGCGCCGAAGCCGTCCCGATCCTGTGCGTCGTGATGATCCTGGCGATCGCCTACAACCAAGTGTTGGCGGCCCTCACCGGTTTCTCGATGACGCTGGTGGTGACGCTGGCCAATGGCCGCAGCGTGGGTGAGTTCGTCGTCTTGATGAGTGCCGTCGCCGCGTCGATCGTGCCGCTCAATCAGGTCTCGAACCGGATGAAGCTGGTCAAGGTCGGGTTCTGGGCGGCCATCGCGTACCTCCTGGTGACGTGGGGAGTCAACATCATTGAAAGCCAGCAACTGGGTCGGCTGTGGACCGACCGCCACCTGCTGACCATCAGCCTGCAAGGTGCTGGCTGGTGCTTTCTGACCGGATTTCTGGCCTCGGGCGGGCTGCCGTTCATCGAGAAACTGTTTGGCGTGGTCACCGACATCAGCCTGCTGGAACTGAGCGACGTCTCACATCCGCTGCTGCAGGAACTGGTCCAGCGCGCGTCCGGAACGTACAGCCATTCCAACGGCGTCGCCACGATTGCCGAGACTGCGGCTGATGCGATCGGCGCCAACGGCCTGCTCTGCCGGGTCGGCGCTTACTATCACGATGTCGGCAAAATGTTGAAGCCGCAGTACTTCGTCGAGAACATGATCGCGGGCCAGGTCAGCCGGCACGAGTCGCTCAATCCGGCCATGAGTGCGCTGGTCATCATCGGACACGTGAAGGACGGTGTCGAACTGGCGCGTCAGCACAACATCCCCGAACCGTTGATCGACTTCATCGAACAGCATCATGGCACGACGCTGGTCGAATACTTCTTTCACGCCGCCACCAAGCAGGCCGAGAGCAAGCCGGACCACCGGTTCGAAGTGCAGGAATCCACGTACCGCTACCCCGGCCCCAAGCCGCAGTCCCGCGAAGCGGCGGTGCTGATGGTGGCCGACGCGGTGGAAGGGGCCAGCCGCACGCTGGTGGAACCGACCCCCAAGCGGCTGGAAACACTCGTCCACGAAATCGCCATGAAACGCCTGCTCGACGGCCAGTTCGACGAGTGTTCACTGACACTCGGTGAACTGGCGATCGTGGAAGACTCACTGACCATGTCGCTGATCGGCATTCATCACGGCCGCATCAAATACCCCGAACAAAAGACCGCGTAGCCGGATCACCGACCGTTTCGCAGCTCCAACATGCCCGACATTGAGATCACCATTTCCGATCAACAAGTCCACCTCTCCGTTGAAGCCCAACGGCTGCGGGATGTCGTCGAGCGCGTGCTGTTCGAGGAGGGGATTTCATC
>JANMLE010001032.1:0-7413 GCA_031372385.1 Planctomycetota bacterium
CAACAGGAACGACTGGGGATTGTCCGATCCGGTCAGGTGGGTGATTCCCACCATCAACAGCAATGCGCAGTAGATCGCCCACAACGACGCGACGGGAACCTCCTGCCCCTTGCCGAGCAGTCCGCCCAGACTGAGCCGGAAATTACCATCGACGGCATAGCTGCGCCGAACCCAGGCGGCGTTCATCACGAACAGCAGCAAATACACCCAACCCAATCCGTACACCACGGACGAGGTCAGATCTGGGTTGTGTTGCAGATGGAATTCCATGACTCTTCCGTCACCCACTGAACGAACATTGCAAAACAGACCGATTCAACCCGCCGAACCAACATCACCCGACCGCGAACATCACAGCGGCTGGCTGATGCCACCGTCCTTGCGGACACGCCAGAAGTGGATCGCGATCAACAGCGACACGACCAGCGGGATCGCGACGCAGTGCAGAATGTAGAAACGGTTGAGCGTCGCCTCGCTGACAAACCGGCCGCCGAGCAACAGGAACCGGGCATCGCTGCCGCTTGTGATCAGGTCGAAGCCGCCGATGTTCAACAACTGCGCCCCCGGACCCTCATACCCCAGGAACGGCGTGGCACGCGCCATGTTCGAGCCGACAGTGATCGCCCAGATCGCCAGTTGATCCCACGGCAACAGGTAGCCGGTGAACGACAGCAGCAACGTCAGCACCAGCAGCAAGACGCCGATCACCCAGTTGAATTCACGCGGCGGCTTGTAGCTGCCCGTCAGAAACACCCGGTACATGTGCAGCCAGACGGTGATCACCATCGCGTGGGCGGCCCACCGGTGGACCTCGCGCATGATTCCGAGCGTTGTCACATCGCGCAATGCCAAGATGTCGTTGAACGCGAACTGCAGGGTCGGACGGTAATAGAACATCAGCAGCACGCCGGTGATCGTCTCGACCAGGAACAGGAAGAACGTGATCCCCCCCATGCACCAAGTGTACGAGAGGGCGATCCCCTGCTGCTTGACGGAAACCGGATGCAAGTGCAGGAAGAAATTCGTCAGCATCACGACGATGCGGTTACGGCGATCAACGGGCGCCGGATGCCGAAAGATACTCTTCCAAATCTGCGAGCCGCGAATGTAGTCGCCGACAGACATCGAATCGCCCTTATCCCGCCTGAATCACAACAACCCGAAACACCGGCACTCAAACAATCAGGAGACCGAAACGTACGAGGCGGGATCGACCCACTGCCCCATTTCTTCCTGGAACTTCATGCTCTTGTCCACTTCCAGCATCCCTTCGGCGATCTTCAAGCCCATCCGCTCCAGCGGACGCGGAGCCGGACCCTCGAAGTTCACACCCGTCATATAGAACCCCGACCCGTGACAGGGGCACTTGAACTTCTGCTCGCCATCCAGCCAACTCGGCGTACAACCCAGGTGTGTGCAAACTGACGCCAGCGCGAAAATCAGATTCTGTCCTTCGTACTGATCCGTATGCACCACCCAGATGCCGTACTGGTCTTTCCACTTGTTGGAGACCGTATTCAGCGGGTAATCGGAAGTCGGCCCGACCTTGAACTTGGAGGGGGGCTCGACCAAGACGTTTGGCATCATGAACCGGGCCGTGTGCAGCGTCCAAAGACCGGTCACTTCCGTCAGCGCCGCCCAAGCCGCCATGAACGGCGACATCACCAGCGACCAGACCATCATCCCCGCCAGAAACAACAGCACGCTTCCCGTCAGTGCCGACCCGATAAAGCAGCACGCGCTGATGCAGGCCACGACCACCACGCCCGCCAGACCTCTGCGCTGCGGAGCGGGCGCTTTCTTGGCAGCGGCGGAGACCGGCTTGGCGGGAGCCGGAGGAGCTGCCACCATCGGCTTGGTTCCAACCGCGGATGCAGCGGCCACCGTCTTGCCCTCGCGGACCGCCTTCAACATGTCCTGCACGGACGGACGCGGACCTGCAGTTGTCGCAGCAGCAGCCACCGCTGGTTTTGCAGCCGCGGGCGCTGGTGCCGTCACAGGCTCGGCAACTGCCGCGACTGGAGCCGCCGGTGCGGCCCCGGCTCCCTTGGCGCGAATGGCCGCGAGAATATCCTTGGTCGAACCCGGCTTGGCGGTTGGTGCAACCGGCGCGGCAGGCTTCGGTGCCGCTGGAGCCTCAGCAGCAGCGGCTGGTGGTGGCACCGCCGCGGTCGGCGGCGCAGCCTCAGCAGGTGGCGATGCAGTCGCGGAACTCTCCGACGACGCAGCGGCAGCCGCGGCTTTCTGTGCCCGGATCTTCGCCATGATGTCGGCTGTGGAAGGCTTCTTATCGTCCATCTCGACTCACTTCCCGCGCGGAATGGCAGCGATCGTCAGTATCGACACTCTTCGCCCGCCCTTGGAACGGACGGATTCTGGCAACATCCCCGCGGACTGACAACCAATGCGACGGAAGCGTTCCATAATTTCTCAGAACCAAGAAACGGGGAAACATCCTCCAGCGACGGGATTCGCGGGCGATTGTCCGCTACGCTGAAACACCGCGCGAAACAGCACACGTTTCGCATCCGGTTTCGCGTCAAGGCGAGCGGCAGGAATCGGCCTACAAGCACGCAGCGCAAGCGAGTGAGTTTTCAGGCACACTCGCTTGCGCATCGTGCTTGTATGGGTGGACGTTCTTCTGCCGCTCGCCCAAGAGAATTGTTTTCGGGCTGCTGATGTGACACCAATCGCAATGCTGGACGAGATGGAACGGCTGATCCGGCGCGATCCCGCCCGGCGCGGATTAATCGCGTCCGAAGAGTCGCGGGGACCACTCTGTCCCGGCCACCTCGCCCAAGCCGCAGCCCATCTGGCGGACCATGCCAAGCGAGTGGTGATTGTGACCGGATTCTTCATCCCCGGTGCCACACCACCGGCGGCGGAAACAGACGGTCCGCCGGGTGCCGCGCTCTTGGGCGCGGCCCTGGCCAGCCTCGGCATCTCTGTTCAGTTCGCCACCGATGAACGCTGTCGATGTGCGGTGGAAGTCGCCATCCGTGAAATGAACCTGCCGCCGTCGACCGTCACGGTTCCCGGCAACACCACAAGCGAGGTCGAACACTGGTTCGACGGAACCATCAAGGACTCGACACAGCCGCCGTGGACACACTTGATCGCCATCGAGCGCGTCGGCCCGTCCCACACGCGGACCTCAATCCAACAGCAGTTCGATCATCCCCCGCTGCCGAGCGACATCCTCGAACTGGCGGACTTTGATCGCCTGGTCCCTGCAACCGATTGGGACCACTGCTACAACATGCGCGGCCTCTGCCTGGACGACTGCACCGCGCCACTCCATCACCTGTTTGAGTTGGCCCGCAACAAACAGTCCCTGCACACGATTGGGATCGGCGACGGCGGCAACGAAATCGGCATGGGAAACATCCGCTGGCAGGAACTGCGGCACCGCCTGAACAACGCCTCGGCCGCCAGAATCCCCTGCCGCATCCGCACCGACTGGACCATCGTCGCCGGAGTGAGCAACTGGGGCGGGATGGCACTCGCGGCGGCAACCCTGCTGCTGCGAGATCGTCAGGCAATCCTTCAACCGTGGACCGCCGAACAACAACGCCAACTGCTGCTTCGCCTGGTTGAAGATGGTCCCGCTGTCGACGGCATCACGCGACTACCCGAACCCACGGTCGACGGACTTCCGTTCCTGACTTACATCCAGCCTTGGGAAGGAATCCGCCGGGTGGCCGGACTGCGGGACCACGAAGAGTGATTGGCCGCGTCGCTGGGGACATCTGGCCGAAGAGATGGCTTCAGTCCGAAGAGAAGAAAATCGGCTTCCATGCCGAAGAATCATCCCTGATTATTCGATGGTCTCACCCGCATCAAGAACGGGGCGGTCCATGTCATTGGAACTGTCACAACAAGCTCACCCACGCCGTTGGGTGACCGACGCGGTCATCACGCAAGCCGATGCTTCCGAGGGGACCACGAAGGAGTTCTGTTGGTGCGACACCTTACCGGTGAGGTCACGGAACCGCAAATGACTTGCGGTCATTTTGGGAGCGAATCCTCGAAAACCATCGCAGCCAGTTGGGACGGGCAAGAAGAGCCCTGTCACTCATGCATGGCCGCCAGCGAACTGTTGCGCAACTTTTCGCGAGCCCGCGTCAGAGTCGGGCCGATCGAGTTCTCGGCGATGCCCAAGCCCACGGCGATCTCGTGGTAGGAACGCCCCTCCAAGTGAAACAGGCGAACGACGGCCGCTTCCGTTTCAGCGAGCCCCTCCAGCATTCGCTGAACGAGTTCCCGGTTCTCGATGCGCGTCGAAGCATCCGCATCGCCGACATGCGCCCGCTCCAGCGCTGTGCCATGCGTCTTGACGTGACCCAGTTCCTCGGCCATTCGCCGCCGGATCATTTCGTGAACGACGATCCGCCGGCAAATGACGGTCAGGTACGTGTTCAGCGACGAGTCGCCGCGGAAGCGCCGCAGGATGTCCGAGTTGTTTGCCAGCAATGCCAGGAACACATCGGCGGCCAGATCGTCCACATCGTGCGGCGTGATGGGAATGCTGCGGGCATGAGCCGTGTGCTGGATCACATGCACAAACATGCCGGCGAAGCGATCGACGAACTCTTTCCACGCCCCCTGCTCCCGCGCCAGGCAGCGACTCAACAGGCTTCGGTCAACATCCAGTAGAGCCACAATGACACCTGACGTTTATGGAACAAGACTCGTCAACGATGAGAATCCGGCCAGCCAAGCGTGGGGTCGAGAGTTCGCGTGCCCGCAACTCTATTACTGAAAGGCGGCTTCGGCAAGCTGACAACTTTGGGACGGACCGCGCTCGACCACTGTATCCTCGCGGACGAACCAGATTCCCGTCAACGAGAATCTACCGCGGCGATTCTTGACGCACTCTCAAGCCGGACCTAAGATTTCGCCGATTTGTGAGACGAAGATGAAGCCAGCCTGCGCTGCGGACGCTTGGCTCCATTCTATTGATGCTGACCGTCGTCGCACTGTCGACTTCCGAAAACTCCGGTTCTTACATTTTGGGAAAGTGAGTCTCACATGACGCACGTCGTCGCTGAACCCTGCTTCAACTGCAAGTACACCGACTGCGTGACGGTTTGCCCCGTCGAATGCTTTTACGAGGGGGAAGCGATGCTCTTCATCCACCCGGAAGAGTGCATCGACTGCGAAGCGTGTGTGCCCGAATGCCCGCCCGCCGCAATTTTCCACGAAGACAACCTTCCGGCGGAATGGTCCGATTACACCGCCTTGAACGCCGAAATGGCCCTCAACTGCCCCGTCATCACCGAACGCAAAGACCCGATGGGGCCGCCGATCGAAAAGCACTGACGTCCGCACCGGCACAGGCCTTCCGGGCCTCGAACAAACCCCGCCACGTTCGGCGGGGTTTTTCGTTGGGTTCGTAATCCGAGCCCTTGGCCCTTTGTCGTTGCCACAGCAACCGCTCGATTGACACCATCGCGAACGCGACGAGCGTCACTCACTCGGTCAGCCAGTCTAATAGCGCGGCACGGTCGGATCGATCACCTGCGACCACTCGTCAATCCCGCCCGCCATGTTGACCGCCCCGGCAAATCCCTGCTGCCGCAGCCAGTTCGTGACCCGCAGGCTGCGCCCGCCGTGATGGCAGTGGACGACGATCTCCCCCGCCTTGTGCGACTCCAGCTCACTAACGCGACTGGTCAGTTCGCCCATTGGAATCAGCACGGTCCCCAAAATCCTGGCCGTCGCGAACTCGTCCTTCTCGCGGCAATCGAGAAACAAGAACGACTCGCCGGCGTCGAGCTTGCGCTTCACAGTCTGGCAATCCATCTCAATCGGTGTGGTCATGGTTGTCCTTGTTTGACTTTGGGAGTGCTCCGGCTTGACGGAGCTTTGGAATGCGGCCCAGCCGCTTTCTTTCATCAGTCGTGACGATCATTTTTTCAGAACAGCCTCGACGCTCAATATGCCATAGCCTCGATCCAAAATGCCAAAGCTCCGTCGAGCCGGTGTACTCCAAAATCAATCAACGCCCCTCATTCGCTGCCCGAGTTCCCTCAGCACGTCGACATCACTGGCGGGGCGAGTGGCCGCGCGCGGATGCGTCCGGTCGCAGCCGATCCAGCCGCGCAGTTTCAGGAACTGGGCACACGAATGCTTGTACGCCGAGGACGGAGATCGGAAGGCGAAGTATCCCAGATATTGCAATTGATCGTTCAGTTCGTGGAACCGCGAATCACCCGACTCCCAGTACGTGTCCCGGATGGCAAACAGGTCCGGAGCGAAGCTGCTCAGCCCGAGCAGGTAGTCGCTGCCGTACATGATCATGTCGATCGCGAAATCGTTGCCGGTGTACACGGCGAAGTCGGGCCGCGTCGCGTTGCGCAGTTTCAATCGCTCCCACTCGGGTTCGCGGTGAAACGACGAGTGCTTCGCCCCCACGCACTGTCGAATGGACATGATTCCCGCATACGTGTCGAGATCATAGACCGCCCCGAACGGTGCCAGATCGGTGGTCAGTTCGAACCCGATGAACTTGTCGCACACGGTGGCAAGACGCTCGTAACTGCGGACGATCTCCGGCCCAGGCTGCCGCGTCAAACCGTACGATTGAAAGATGGCCGGCGTGCCGCCGAATGACTGAATGGCCTGAATTCGTTCCGAGTAGCCCTCAAAGTGAAACCGATCCCCTTCCCGGTCTTCCACGAAGGCCCCCGCCACAAATGATCCCTTGCCGACCACGGCCCGCGTGCGGCGCAGCACTTCGTCCTGCGTGGCATGGTCAATCAGATTCACATAGCCGGTGTCCATGTTGACGGCTGGCGTCAGTCCCGCGCCCGCCGTTCGCGCCACATGCGCTTCAAACGCGGGCCAGTCGACATCACCGCTTTCGGTGAACGGCAGCAGCACGGCTGAAATGCCGGTCACTCTGCGTCGGGGCTGAATCATGGAAAGCGGTTCGATCGTCATCGCGGATTTTCCGGCGGTATGTGTTCGAAGGAGACCGAACGGTCGCGCGTGTGGGCTGGTCGGGAGACCAGTCCACAACAACCGTCATTCCAGAAAAGGGTCTGCTGCGGGACTGATGTTCTCGCGAATTCTACCGATCAATTCGCGGTCTGGCGATCTACTGCATCGGCATCGCGCGAGGTCGGCTTCTCCTTCTTCACCATTCGTTCTGCACCCGCCAACAGAGTGTCACGTGCCCATACGCAGCCACCACTTGATGAACAAGGCACCGGCCCAAAAGCATGCCGTGAACGAAGCGATCAGGCACACCGGATCGATCAGGCCGCGATAACGCGTCGGCCGCAGCAACTCGTAGGCGACCACCGCCGCCACGGGGAAGGCGGGCAGCAACCCCGTTAGGAATCCCCATTCGATGGACAGCCCCAGCTTTCGACACAGGTGAAAATAGAGTCCATTCACGCCGAGAAA
>JANMLE010000601.1:0-7569 GCA_031372385.1 Planctomycetota bacterium
AATGCCGAGATGTGAGCCACCTACAGCGATGTCGTGCGGCATGAAAAAGACTCCCGACCCCTTCTCGGATCGCCTCTGAGCGAATTCCGCCCCGGAGAGATGCCCGCGTGGTCAAGCTGTCCCGCATCGGCCAGATCGCCATCAACGTTCGCGATGCGAAGCGCGCGATCACGTTCTATCGCGACGTCTTGGGAATGGAATTCCTCTTCGAAGTTCCCCGGATGGGGTTCTTCAATTGCGAGGGGATCCGGCTGATGCTCGCCGAATCCGAGTCGCCCGAACTCCACCATCCGGCATCGATCATCTATTACGGCGTGGCTGACATTCAGCAGATGTTCGACGCGCTGTCACAAGTGGGCGTCGTCTTCACCTCGCCGCCGCGAAGGATTGCCACCGTGGGAGACCACGACCTGTGGATGGCGTTTTTCAAGGACTTGGATGACAACGTTCTGGGATTGATGAGCGAAGTGCCGCGTGCCTGATCGTTGAGAGGCTGTGAATGTTTCGCCACCGAGCTCGTCTCGGTGGTTCAACGGCTTTTGCACTACTCTTTTCCTTTTCCCAAGCAATTGAAGTAGCGCAAAAGCCAATGAACCCCTGGGGCAAGCCCAGGGGCGAAAGTTTCACAACCGCTGACGTGTCCCGCTGGCGATGCGACCTCATCGGCGTCCCGGTCGCGACTGAATGTCAGCACTCGGAAGCGATCCGTCGAGACGCTGTTTCAATCGGCGGAAAATCTGCGAACCCCGGCCCGACATCGTGGCAGTCGCACCTCTCCGCTCCTACAATTCGCGCACAACCGTTCGACTTCTTTCTGAAAGCGAGACCCCTCATGCAAGGCAAACAAAAAGTCATCGATGTCCTCAACGCCGGGTTGACCATCGAGTTGACTGCCATCAACCAGTACTTCGTGCAGGCCAAGATGTGCCGCAACTGGGGGCTGAACAAACTGGCCGACAAGCACTACCACGAATCGATCGGCGAGATGAAGCACGCCGAAATGCTGATCGACCGCATCATCTTCCTGGAGGGTGTTCCGGAGATCGCCCGCTACGACGTCATTCGCGTTGGCACCACGGTCGAAGAGCAATTGCAGAACGATCTGGTGCTCGAAACCAACGGCGTCCACGCCTACAACGCCGCCATCCAGGTCTGCCACGAGGAAGTGGACGGCGGCAGCCGCGAATTGCTGGAGCGAATCCTGGTGCAATCGGAAGAGCACGTCGACTGGCTCGAAATGCAGATCGATCTGATCTCGAAGATCGGCATCCAGCATTACATGGCCCAGCAGATGGGCGAAGGACCAGAAGGGCACTGACCCTTGGATGACGCATCACCCGCTGACCAATCCCGCGTCTGTCATTTCGCGCTTTCCCCGCGGCAAGTTCAAGGTCGGGTTGGTGCTCGTCGCCCTTCTGTCCGTCGTTTATGCCGGTGCGTACGTCCTGCTGCGTGCGACTCACCGGATCAGTTGTTCCAGCAACGCCTGGCACTGGCACCCGGAGAAGTGGAATCTGGCGCACCACTTCGACATGGATGCGCGTGTTCGTCCGTGGAGTCCCGTCTTCAAACCGCTCATGCTCGCGGAGGAGATGGTGCGCGTGGCAGCGGCATGGCTGGCACACGAAGTTCCGCACGGGACCGTCATTTGCGCCGGGTTGATCATCGCAATTTTCAGCGGGTGGATCGGAGTGGGTTGGCTGTGCGTCAGTCGCTGGATTTCACGTAACCGCGGCACGCGGTAACGAATCAACGAATCCGAGGTTGCGAAGTGAGGCTCACCCCCGCGGCGTTCGTTCATGCAGATACCGCGCGAGCGCGTCCTGCCACGTTGGAAGGGGCGAGCCGATCACACTCGCCAGTTTGGACCCGTCGAGGACGCTGTCATCCGGGCGTCGTGCTTTCGCTCCGTACTCGGCGGCCGTCACCGGAATGGCTTTCGTCGGCAGGTTAGACAGGCGAAAGATCTCCGATGCGAACTGAAACCACGAGCAGTCGCCGGCATTCGTCGCGTGATACACACCGCAGGCATCGGTCGCGATCAAGCGGACCAGCGCATCAGCCAGATCAGCCGTCGATGTCGGCGTACAGCGCTGATCGGCGACGATCCGCAGTTCGGGGCGTTAGGCTCCGAGCCGCAGCATCGTTTCGACGAAGTTCCCTTTTCCGCGCGCGGCATGACGACCGTACAGCCCGCACGTCCGCACGACGAGGTGCCGCGGGCAGAGACTGCGGACGAAGTTCTCGCCCGCCAGCTTCGATGCTCCGTACGCGCTGACCGGTCCCGTGGGATCGGTTTCGCGCCGGGGCCGCCCGAGACTCCCATCCAGTCCGAAGACATAGTCGGTACTGACGTTGACCAGTGCGGCATTGCGAGCCGCGCACCACAGCGCGAGGTTGCGGGTTCCAAACGCATTGACCCGAAACGCCGCTTCCGGCTCGTCCTCGGCGCGGTCGACCAGATTGTAGGCGGCGCAGTTGATCACGTGCGTCGGCTGCCGCGCGTCGAGAGCCCCGGCGATCGACGACGGATCGGCCAGTTCGATGTCGGCGTGTCCCAGCGCGATGGCCCGTTCACCCAGCAACGGGACCAGATCGCTGCCCAACTGACCGAACGCCCCGATGATCGCGATACGCATGGATGGTGCCTTCCACAGGACTTTGGTAGCCACGCTCGCCAGAGCGTGGGATGACTGGCAACTGTCGTCCCTTCGCTCCGCCGACGGGACATCCGGTCGGATGTCCGGTCGGCCGGCACGACGTCCGGTCGGCGGAGCGACCGGACTACAGTAGCCACTTCCAACCGACATCGGCTGAGTGCGTGGCATCGCAACTCCGTGAACATACAATGGCCCCGCCGTGTACGCACTCCTGATTCCGCCGAGGGTTCTCCATGTCCGCCCTGCCCGACTCACCGCTGTTGACCGCCGCCCAGTTCGAGGAACGAATGGCTGAGGGAGACCGTTGGATCGAGCTCTTGGCCGGCCGGTTGGTCCGGCTGAATCCTCCCGATGAGATGCATGGGGACGTCGTCCGCAATCTCTCCCGGCCGCTGGCCCACTTTCTGAAGTCGTCGCCCGACATCTGCGCCTGCTTTGAACTGCCGCTGGTTCTGTCGCGTGCGGCGGCCACGATCCGGTGTCCGGCGGTCTCGTGCTTCCAGTCGGGCGACCGCTTCTCCGAAACTGATAAGCTGGTCACCGACACCCGACCGGCTCTGGTCATCGAAGTGGCTTCGACGAACGACCGGCGCGATGGGATGTCGGAACGGGTCAAGGACTATCTGGCTGCGGGAGTCAGAGGGGTCTGGGTGATTGATCCGGTCACAAAACATGTCCACCAGTTCCACCCGCCGACACCCGGCCTGATGATCAAGGAAGGTCAGATGCTGGACGGTGCGCCGATCCTGGCCGGTTTCCAACTTCCCGTTTCCGATCTGTTTCAGCAGCCGAAATGGGATCGCCGGTGACGCGGGGAAACTGACGCCGCCGCATTCGAAACCCCGGGAACTTCGCTGGCCCGGATTATTCATGAGGAACCACGGAAAACACGGAATCACACGGAAGTGGAAGAGTTGCAACAAGTCGACGTCTTGCGCTGCGTTTGTTGAGCAAGAGAAGGCGCTTTCACGCAATGCCTTACTCTTGTTCCCTTCCGTGAAGTTCCGTGTTTTCCGTGGTGAATAATGCGGGCTGGGGGAACTTCGTGTCGGTCCAGCCCATGCGACTGCTCAAGGGTTTCGTCCGCTTCTAACGACGATTCCGAAATCTCTGGCGATCATCTCAGGCACTTGACGACAATTTAACCGTTCCAAAAAATATCCGCACATTTCGATGACGTATTCCAGAATCCGTTACAGAAAGTCTGCTCCATGTGGCGTTGGGCCGTGGCCGCCGTGATCGCGGTCTCCATCTTGTTGTTGGTCGTGTCGCTGATCCGACATCGCCGGCATCGCCGGCGCACGCTGTCGGAGCTGGCGGCCCAACGCGCCGAATGCACACCGCGGCACACGGTCGCAATTCAGTCTGCGGCCGATCGTCATTTCCTGGCCGCCGAATTCGCCCGCGAACACATCGTTCGCATCGACGGATTCCTCAGTCCCGACGGACTGCAATCGCTGCGACGGGAAGCCGAGAACAGCGTCGACCAGATGACGCCCAGTTTCATCCCCACGCACAAGAAGGGACGCACGCTGTCGTACGAGAAGATTCATCACCATGCTCCCGGTTGCCTGGGCTTCTATCATTCGCCACAGGTGCAGGAATGGGTCTCGTCCATTGTTGGGATGCCGGTGTTCCCCACGCCCGACGGCGATCAGAGTTCGCTGTCGGTGCTGTGCTACAAGGAGAAGGGCGATCACATCAACTGGCACTACGACCACAACTTTTACCGTGGCCGCCACTTCACGGTGCTGCTGTCGCTCGCCAACGAGGCCGCCGCGGGCGGGCCGTCGCAAAGCACCCTGATGCGCAAGCGGCGCGGTGGCGCCGAGCAGTCGTTCAACACGTCGCCCAACACGCTGGTGGTGTTTGAAGGGGCCCGCGTGCTGCACAAAGCGAGTCCCACCGCGGAAGGGGATCTGCGGATCATGCTCAGCATGACCTACTGCGCCGACCCGCGCACCAACTGGCTGAAGGAATTCGCCCGTCGCATCAAGGACACGGCGTTCTACGGCATTCGGGCGCTGTGGGATTGAAAGGAACGGAAGCGACCGCTGTTTCACCCTTCACCCTTCACCCTTCCGCCTTCATCCTTTCCCCCGTCCCTCGCCCCTCGGACGGCGTCCGGCTAGAATCTGCCGGCCTGCACCTAACACGCTTCGATCGTTCCTGAAATCCAACCGTCAATCATCCCATGTCTCGTGATGCCATTTTCGAAGCGAGCGTCGATTTCTTTCTGACGCCCATCCGGCCGTTCCTCGAAGATGACACCGTCACCGAAATCATGGTCAACGGTTTCAACGAGATCTACATCGAACGCCGCGGACGGTTGGAACGGACCGACGCCGCGTTCCCCAGTCATGACGCGCTGCTGTCGGCCATTCACAACGTGGCCCAGTTCGTGAACCGCGAAATCGACGAGGATCGTCCGATCATGGACGCGCGTCTGCCGAACGGCTCGCGCGTGCATGTCGTGCTCCCTCCCAGTGCGCGGCGCGGGATCTATCTGACGATCCGCAAGTTCAACCGCGACATCTTCGGCATGGACGACCTGATCCACCTCGGCAGCATGTCCGAATCGGCCAAAGAGTTCCTCGAAATCTGCGTGCGGTTGAAGAAGAACATCATCGTCGCCGGCGGGACGGGAACCGGGAAGACGTCGCTGCTGAACGCGGTCTCCACGGCGATCCCCGCAGAAGAACGGATCGTCGTGATCGAAGACAGTTCTGAATTGCGGCTGGCCCAGCCACACACGCTGTACTTGGAAGTTCAACAACCCGACGCGATGGGCCGCGGCGGGGTGTCGATTCGCGACCTGTTCAAGGCATCGCTGCGCATGCGGCCCGACCGGATCATTGTCGGTGAAGTCCGCAGCGGCGAGGCACTCGACATGGTGCAGTCGATGATTAGCGGTCACGCCGGCAGCCTGACGACCGTCCACGCCACCACGCCGCGCGACGCGATGATCCGCCTGGAAACGTTGTCGCTGATGTCCGAGGTCGAACTGCCGGTGTACGTCGCCCGGGCCCAGGTCGCGTCGGCCATCAATCTGGTCGTCCAACTGGCCCGCTATTCCGAAGACGGCTCGCGCAAGATCTCGCGCATCACAGAAACGTGCGGCATGGATGAGAACAACAACTACACGTTCCGCGACCTGTTCATCACCCGCATCAAGGGCCGCACCCCACAGGGCCGCCTGATCGCCGACCTCGCCCCCGTCGGAGCCACGCCGACGTTCGCCGGAGAAATCAACGAATACGGTCTGGAAAACATGATCCACCACACGGCGGAAATGTGGGAGTAATGAGTGGCGAGTGGTGAGTGACGAGTGCGGAAGACAGAATTTAGAAGCCAGAATCCAGAATGCGTTGGTTGGAAAGACTCTTATTCCCCTCGCCCCTCGCCCCTCGCCCCTCGCCTCTCGCCCCTCGCCACTCATAGAAAGCCACCCATGAAGGGCCCCGGTTACAAGCTCAGTCATGACACCCGGCGAACCTGGCGTTGCCCGGCCTGCGGGTACGAACGCAAGCTGGTCGGCGATGTCACGTCGCTGGTCTGCAACTGCCGTGAGGGGGGAACCTTCATGAAGATCGTGGCGGAACGGACGGTCGCGCCGCGGCCGGTGCAGAATCCGTCGGAGCACGACGTTCGCTCGTCGGAATTCGGGATCGACGACATGCCGGTGCTCCAGCCGCACCCGTCGTCGTTGCCACCCGAACGCACCGGCCCGCGCCGGCCCCGCCCCGGTTCAGATCACTCTGCCAAGCCGGCCACAGAAACGGCCGGCACAGAAACGCCGCCCGAGTCCGCCTCACCCTCGCCCGCCGCACCCCCACCAGCCACAGCCGCTGCACCACCGCCGGCCGTGTCCGACATTCCCCCCGCCGCTGCCGAAGAATCGGGAGACGACTGGGGCGCGGGAATTCTGTAACGGGAGTCGGCTTGTTCTCCGTGCCGCCGGATCACGGATCTGCGTCGCACATCACGCTGTGGCTGATTGCCCCACCGCGAAGACGGCCCGCACGTCGACGGTGAGTCCCTCCAGCAGCAGTGAGGTCGCCGTTGCACCCGGCCGGAATTCGCCGTGAACCCGATAGGCCGAGTCCGTCGTGCCGGCCAGCGTCAGCACGGTGATGAGGCTCGCTTCCGGATCGACGATCCAGTATTCGGTGATCCCCGCGCGCGCGTACTCGGCCCGCTTCGTCACATAGTCCCGCGCGCGCGATTCGGCATCTTCGCTGACAACTTCGACGACCAGATCGGCCCCCTGGGGGTAGCCCTTGAGCGGCGGCACCCGTTCGGGACGACAGTAAACCACATCGGGCTCGCGATATTTCTCGGGAGCCAGGCGGACGGGGATCGGAGCCATGTAGGCTTCGCCACCGACCTGTTTGGTCAGCGAAACGAGGAGCGCGTGAAGATACTGAGCGATCAATTGGTGGAATCGCGTCGGCATCGGCAAGACCTCCAGTACGCCATCGTTCAGTTCGACCATGCGGTTGGTATGGAACGCGAGATATTCCGGCCCGGTCCAGTGTCCCTGACGCGGAAAGAAAGCGGCGACCTCCCACGTTGGTTCGTCACGGGCCGAGAGCCGCTTCGGGGCACGATCAAAGTCGCGCCACAATGCCACGACGCCCAAGGCATCGGCTGGAGCGACGACTTTTTCGGTTGGGGTGCCAATGCTCACGACAGACTCCTCGAATGAACGACAAACATCTTCGCCGACGATTGTAGCCGCCACGGTAGCCCCGCCGTAGTCCATGCTTCAGCCCGGAGGGCGGCAGATGTTAGCCCACGGCGCGAGCCGTGGGTTGAGTGTTGCAGATGCCGCATGAGCCCGGAGGGCGGCACTTCGGTCAACCTTCGACTTCTTTGCATGTGTCGCCCTCCGGGCTAATGATGCGCG
>JANMLE010001078.1:0-5067 GCA_031372385.1 Planctomycetota bacterium
TGGCAGACCTGTCCGCCGTCCAGCGGCAGGACGGGCAGCAGGTTGACCAGCCCCCAGCAGAGGTTGATCCAGATCAATTGGGTGATGACGAACTCGACGTTCCTTGGCAGCGGCTGGTCGCTGGGAAGCAGGTACAACACGCCGATCGTCAGGCCGAACAATCCAAACCCGGCGAAGGGTCCGGCCAGGGCGACCGCGATCTCGCGCCACGGGGTGCGACCATGAGAGCGCTGTGAAAACGCCAGACCGCCGCACCAGTACAGCACGATTTCCGACGCCCAGCCAAACGCTTCGGCTGTCAGCGCATGCCCCAGTTCATGCACCAGGATCGAAACGAACAGGCACACGACCCACATGAACACCCGATCCAGATGATCCGGCTGCCATCCGAGAAAAGCGGCCGCGATCCAGAATGACGGATGCACACGAATGGGAATCCGAAACGCCACCAAGCGCAGGTCAAATGGAGTCGGTTCAAGGCCAAACATTGTTGCGGGAATCCTGCGGGGGAAGTGGGTAGTGGGTAGTGGATGGGGAGAAAGACATCTGGGTCGCGATCCACCGCCACTATCCTCTATCCACCAGCCACTATCCACTATCCACTCCCCCCCGTCCCGGCTACCATGTCGCGCGCGGGTTCGTGGGTCGCACAAGCTCAATTCCTCACGTCCCTGACCGGACGTGTTGAATGCTGCGGGGTTACCCCGCGGTCGCTTCATTGTTCGAGATTCGTGGTGTGAATTGCCGGTACGGTCGGGCTTGCGACCGTACGGCAATTCGCTACGGGATCAGTTGTGCGGCCCACGAGCCGGCGTTTGGAAACAAGTCCGGTTCGGTCGTGGAGTGCGCGGGACTTCGCGTCGCTGATGAATCTGATCGTGTGTCTCGGGATGTCACTTCATGGGGCTGATTTCATGGCTGTTTCAATGGTTCGGCGGATCGGGCGGCAGTTCGTCTGAAGGGCGGCCCGAATCGCCCGGCGGCCCCCTTCCAGACGCTTCGAGTCCCGTGACTCGCCCGAATCCGTTCAAGCCCGGCGAAGTGATGGTCGTCAAGCCGCGTGTTCGCCAACTCCGCACGCACGGTCGCCTATTCACTTCGCGCACCGACGAGTCGTCCCGCAAGCGGAACAAACACAGAACTCCGGTTGTCGAAGTCACCGGCAGCTCGCCGTATCGGTTCGCGAGATTCGGTTCGCAGACCGGCCGCTATCTCGACTTCAGCAGGGATGGTGACGAGGCCCGGTTGCTCGAACGCGGCCTTCCCGTCTTTCACACCCCGGAGCAACTCGCCGAATGGCTCGGACTGCCGCTGAACAAACTCGCGTGGTTGGTGCATCGATTCTCGTATGGCAGACCCGCTTCGGTGGAGCAGGCTCATTACCACTTCACCTGGAAGAAAAAACGTTCGGGGGGCTTGCGGCTGATTGAGTCGCCGAAGCAGACGCTGAAGCAGGCTCAGGTGAAGATTCTGCGTGAGATCCTGGACCGCGTCCCGGCGCATCCCGCCGCACATGGCTTCGTCGCGGGACGATCCATCCTGACGAACGCGATTCCCCACGTGGGTCAGGCGGTCGTCGTCAAATTTGATCTGACCAACTTCTACACGACCGTCGGCTATTCCCGAGTGGTGGCGATCTTCCGGACCCTGGGATACTCGCGCGAGGCCGCGATCTGGCTCGGCCTGCTGACCACCTCCGCCGTCCCCGGCAACATGCCGTTTGACCGTGAGAAGATGCATTCCCTGCTCCCGTATTGGCGGCGACACCTGCCGCAGGGGGCGCCGACATCGCCCGCGCTGGCCAATCTGTCGGCCTATCATCTCGATCGGCGGCTGACGGGCATGGCCCGATCATTTGGAGCCAACTTCACTCGCTATGCCGACGACCTGACGATCTCCGGCCCGGTCGAATTGGGGCGCGGGCTGCGGACGTTGATTCCACTCGTGCAACAGATCATCCGCCGCGAGCGGTTCCAATCGAATCGGAAGAAGCGACAGGTGCTGCGGGCGCATCAGCGCCAGTCGATTGCGGGAGTGGTGGTCAACGCCAAGCCCAATGTTGCGCGAGTCGACTTCGACCGGTTGAAGGCGACCCTGACCAACTGCTTGCGGTCGGGCCCCGCGTCACAAAACCGCGACCGTGTTGATGACCTCGCCGCGCACCTGCGCGGCCGGATTGCTCACGTGTCACAACTGAACCCGGCCCGCGGCGAACGGTTGCTCGCCATCTACCAGAAGATCGACTGGCGGCGTTGAATCGTGCCGGGGCGGGACTCAGGTCACTGTTGGTCGGAGCATGGCAAATCTTCCCGGCAACTCAATCAGCCGCGGGACGCCAGTGGTCGAACAACCTTAGTTTTCCGGGTTGCTGTAGCACGGACGCCTCGTCCGTGCGTCCCTTTCGAGCGGTGACGGGGATTTGGACTCACGGACGAGGCGTCCGTGCTACGGCTGTTTCTCACCGAAGCCCGACAGTGATTGATGCGCCGGTCCTTACTGCACATTGAGCGGTCGGCCGTTTGGCGGCGGGGGTGGCTGGGACCACTTCCATGGGCTGCGGTATTCGATGTTGAGGTACGGCGTTTCCACCAGCCGGTTTTGATCGCGGCGCGAGATCAACGCCGCGTCGAGAACCCCGCTCGTCAGGACCGTCCGTTCGACCGGCCACGCCGGCTGGCCGGTCTGCATCATTCGCTGAATCCCCTGCAGTTGCAGACCGAAATGTTGGAACGGGCGCACTTCCTGGATCGCGAAGTGGGTGGAGGCGGTTCGTCCGTCGGCGTACTTCCACGCGGCAGTCCAGTCACTGAAGAGGCCGTCGAGTGTCAGGATGCTGGCCCGCAGGCCGTCGCGGTAATCGATCACGAACAGGATCGGTTTCTTGATCACGTCTTCCAGTTGCTGGCCCTCTTCCAGCCGTCGCTGACGAAGGCGGCTGACCGCTTCGTTCAACAGTTTGCGATCGTAAACGCCGCGCTGCCCCGCCTCCCAAACGGCGGGGCCCTCGATGCAACGAACGCTGCGGACTCCCGTCTCGCCGCCGCGACGCTGCTCGGCCAGGCACTGCACCACCTCGAGGCCGTGAAAGCCATACGAATCGAGTCGGTGATACGACGTCGCCACGATCTCCCTGAGTGGCTGCTCCTGATCGACGTCCGCCGCCGGTTGTCGCCACAGTCCCGGCAGCGACGAACCGGCCATCATGGGAACCTTCAGGCGTTTCGCTTCGCTCCAGATCCAGTCGACATCGGCCCAGTTGTCCGACAGATGCTTGTCGCTGAAGACCGGCACGACCCGGCCGCTGGTCTCGAAGACCCGGAACACTTCGGTTAGGAAACGGCGCTTGGGATACAGGAATTGGCCGGTGTCCGATTCCGGGTACTTGCCGTGCTCGCCGATCACCATCACTCCGTCGACGGCGAGCGTGTCGCCACCCAGCGTGAGCGCCTTCGCCACCGTGTCAAACAGCGGCACGCCGTGCTTCGCGGCGAGCGTGCGACTCTTGTCGTTGTCGGGAAACTGGTCGACGTAGAGCGACGCGAGTTTAAGCTGGGGGAAGTCCCGCCCCTCCAGCGTCATCCCTTCGAGCAATCGCCCGGCAATGACATCGGCGTGTGAGTTGTGATACCAGACCGTCGTGATGACGGCGATCCGCGGAATCTTGTCATCCGCCGCCGCGATCGATACCTGCAAGCACATCACGCAGACGATGAGCGGCAGGCGAAGCACAACGTAGGACGGATTTCCAATCCGTCCGTGACCTCTTCCTTCCACATCCGCCGCCCGCCGCCCTGTCGCCCCCCACCATCGAACACCCGTCTTCATCACGGCGTCTCCACTCGGATGGCGTGCAGCGTGAAGGGAGCCAGCGTCGTGACGTACACGGTTCCGTCCCGCGCCGCGCAAACTCCCATGATCGCGTACCGCGGCAGCATCGTCCCATCGGCTAGACGATGGACACCGTGATGCCACGGCAGATCCTTGCCGGCGGCATCTTTGAATTCGGTGTAATCCGGGTTCTTGATCGCGATTGGTCCGTGATCCCGGCACGCGGCGGTACCGGGCTTGTAACTGACGAGATGCAGGAACTGACCGCGCCCTTCGAACGTGGCGTTGATTCCCATCCAGACCGTGCCGTCGGGGCCCGCGCACAGCGCCCGACAGTCGGTCGCCTTGGCTGCGGCGATCAACGGTCCGTGGCTTTTTCCGGCCAGCGTCGAGCCCTCTCCCGTGAGGTCGTAGCTGAAAAGCTGATTGCCGCTCATCGCAACCGACCACAGCGTCTTCTTGTCGGGTGAAACATCCCAGTTGATCGGATGGCTCTCGGGGTGAGCCAGCAGAGATGTCGCGGTCGGCGGTTGGCCGTCGATCGACTGCGTCAGTCTGTCCAACTTGTCGGCCACGGGATCGAACCGCGCGATCGCACCGCCGAGAATGGGGTGATACGCGCGGCCCCGGTGATCCACGACGATGAACGCATACATGTGCCGGCAGTCGAGCAGTTCGCGGTACGTTCCCTTGTCCAGATCGAGCACCATGAAATGCGTGCTTTCGATCGGGCGGGCGTCGTCGCACGTGGAGATGTACGCCACGCCGCGCGACTCGTCGGGCGTCACGCTGATGATCCCCTGACGGGGGACTGGGATGTCATAGACGCGGACCTTCCCGGTGGCGGGATCGAAGACCATCGGGTATCCGCCGGGATAGTCCGACCGCTTCTCTCCCTCCTTGGGATACCCCTGCTTGGTCCCGAAGTAGATCCGGCCGCTGGCACCGACGTTGTTCCGCGTGTGGATCTTGGCCTGCGCGGCGAAGCCGGTCGCCGTGGAACCGATCTCTCTCATGCAGTCGACCGCGATGCCCATCTTCTTCGAGGCGGGGTCGAATTCCACGAGGTACGCGTTGAACCCGTACTTCGCGGCACCGATGTACAGCTTCCGGTTGTGCCCCTCGTTGATCGAGAAGTATCCGCTCCCTTCGGTCGTTGTTTCTTTCGGGATCGCGTGAGCCGTCGACCACAGCCAACGGGGCGGTTCCTGTGCAAGGGCTGAGTTGCACAGTGCCAGT
>JANMLE010001089.1:0-2695 GCA_031372385.1 Planctomycetota bacterium
TTGGTGACGTGGCATCCGCTGTTGATGCCGCCGCTTGAAGAACCCGGACAGAAGTTCTTTGACCTGCGGTCGATGGTGCTGAGCACCTCCGGCGGGGCCGACGCCATGACCACGAACGAATACGGTTCGATGCAGTTTGACCAGGGGTTTCGAGTCGCCCATGACGAGCAGGTCACGGCGATCATTGTCAATCGGGGCGGCGACGATGACGGGGGCGGATCGTGGATGTCCACGCAGGAGTTCGTATCGACCGCCCGCTTCGATCGGGGGCTGCGTCACAATGTCACGGTGCTCGGTGATCTGCTGGTCCCGGCCGGTGAGGAACTGCTCGACGCACTGGATCACTTGGTGATCGCCAGCGATCGCATTCTGCCGGATGCGGCGGGGATCGCCGCGATCCGCCGGTGGGTGGCGGCCGGCGGTCGCTTGTGGATCATGGCCGACAAGGTTTCACCCGCGCTGCTCGCCGCGCTGATGGGTGATGAAGACACCGTCACCGAGGTCGACCGGGTCGACCTGACCAGCGTCAAGATTGAGGTGGGTGCGGGGGCGGCGGCGGGAAGCCTGTTCGAACGTGAATTGGAGCGGCCGGTCCGGTTCGTGCGTGTGATCGTTGAAAACATGGACGTCGATTTCGTCGTCAACGGCTGGCCGGCGGCATTTCGGAAGCCGCACGGCAACGGACGGATTCTGGTGACGACACTCGGAGGCGACGGCTGGGTGCGCCCTCGTACGAGTGCCGATCCGATGACGCCGAGTGGTGGGAACTTCCAAACATCGTTTGTGCCAGGTTCACCGCTCTCGCAATTGGCACTGGATTTCTTCACGCCCCGTTCGCCGCAAGCGATCCCCCGGGAACTGGCCGAGGAACAGGTGCGGCAGTTGATCGGCTATGCGATTCCCCGTCGATCGCTGGTGCTGGGAACGCTGGTGACATTCACCGGTCTGATATTGGTCATCGCCGTCTGGCTCGGACGACGCGGTCGGTTGGAACTGATGGGGTTGGTCATTCCCGGTTTGGCGATCGTCTCTTCCGCCGTGCTGCTCGCGGCGGGTTGGAACAACCGGTCCACGATTCCCGCATCGACCGCGATCATCCAATTCGTGCAGGCCATACCGGGGACGGACGACATTCGCTCCAGCGGTTTGGCGGGCCTGTTTGAGAACGAGTTCCAGTCCCACCCGTTGTCGGGATCACAGGGGGGCTGGATGAGTCCCGAGATGGCGGGGTTGGAGGGGACGACCCGTCGCCTCGTGTGGTCGGACATCGACCAATGGAGTTGGGAGAATCTCTCGTCAAAGCCGGGGCTGCGGATGGTCGCGTTTCAAACGGCGGGACGAGTGGATCGGGCGGTCGAAGCGGTCGCGGAATTTGATGCGCGCGGGATCAGTGGACGAATCGTTCTACCCACCGGAGTACAACCGGGGGACGCGGTGATCGCCACACCGCGCGGACGGATGGGGGTCGCGATCCAGTCGGACGGGACATTCACAGCGACTGCGGAATCGGTTCTCGGTGAGGACCAGTACCTGTCGGCACGTGTGTTGTCGGACGAGCAGCAGCGTCGCAGCCGGGTGGTGTCGCAGGTGCTGGCCCCGGAGTCGGGTTCGGCCCGCTCGCCACTGCCGGTGCTACTGGTCTGGACCAATCCGTGGGGGGGCGGAACTTCGCTGGTGCGCGGATCGGACACCGTCGGCTCGGCGCTGGTCTCCATTCCGCTCCGCTGGCAGCGACCGGCGGCGGGTGCTCCAGTGGTCATTCCCGCTCCCTTCCTGCCGTTCCGCGAAGTTCAGGGGCCGGACGGAATGCGACCCTCGGGACTGTACGATGCCCGGGTGGGCAAGTGGAGCGAACGAACCGGGTCCGCAACCGGTTGGTTGGCATTCACCGTCCCAGGGGACTTGCTTCCTCTCGATGTGAAGTCCGCGACCGTCACCTTCAAGGTTCTCGGGCCGCTGGGCCGCTTGGAACTGTCGACCGTGGTTGGTGAACAACGTCGCCAATCCTTGAAGGTGTGGGGGACACCCGTCGGCACGATGACGCATGAAATCACTGACCCGCAGGCCTTGCAGTTGGATGCCCGCGGCCGGCTGCTGCTGCGGGTCGATGTGGGGCAGCTCCGCACTGAGTTTGAACACGCGGAACCCGCGCCGTCACCGGCCAGACCGGGGGCCGGCGATCCCGCCAGCTATTGGCAGTTCGAGGATGTTTCACTGCAACTGCGGGCCGAAATCCCGCGAGCCACAACGTCACCTCAACCATGACTGCACGGCGACCCCCATTTAGTATCGGCGTATCATTTTCTGTCGTAGCATGGACGCCTCGTCCGTGCGGGCCAATTCCACAGATGGTCACGTTTTGCCGCACGGACGAGGCGTCCATGCTACGGTTTGCGATCGCCAAATCCCGACAGTTATTGACGCGCCGGTCCTTACTACCCACTACCCACTACGACTAAACCCTCATGAATGCCGAACCCGTCATCGACATCCGCCAACTGACCAAGCGCTACGGCGAATTCACGGCGCTGCACGAGCTGACATTGCAGGTTCCCGCCGGACACGTGCTTGGCCTGATCGGTCCCAACGGGGCGGGCAAGACGACCGCAATTCGGATTCTGGCGGGACTGTTGCGGCCCACGAGTGGCACGGCCGTCATTGCCGGGGCGGACTGCGTGACGCGGGCGCGCGACAT
>JANMLE010001106.1:0-1542 GCA_031372385.1 Planctomycetota bacterium
CGAGGCGATGAACAGCAGTTCGAAGCGGTTGGTGCGGACGATCGCGCCATCATCGCCGATGTCGCGAATGACCAGCCCGCGCCGGGTTTCCGCCGTGGACATGTACCGGTTGGTGATCCAGACCGTCAGGCCGGTGACCAGAATCGTCGCCAGCGGGAACGTCAGCCACGTGAACTTGCGGGCCTTCAGCCAGCCGAGACCAAAGTAGTCGACCGGACCGATCCAGACGACGAAGGTACACAGGATCAACCCCAGCACCCACAGCGGAACCATCCGCACCCCTTCGGGCATCAGCCAGTTCACGAGCTCGGATGTGGACGCGGGCAACTTCAGTGAGAGCCTGTTACCCGACATGCCACCATAGGGATCCGGCGTTTGCGGCATGCTTTGCAACAGAGTGCTGATGTCCGCCGACGGCTGCCGACCGAGGGTCTGGATCTGGTCAGAATGCAACCGCCACAGGAACGCGGTCGCTTCGCGCCAGGCCGGCGTCTCCATCGATGGCTCGGGCTGCTCGTCATCGACGTGCAGCACGATCCGACCCAGACCATTCGTCAACCGCAGCAGTCGTTCGTCCTTCCAGATCGAGCCGGGAATCAGCCGTCCGTTCGAATCGGGTTGAATGACCAGATCACTCGGACCGAACGCCGTCAGGTTGCGCAGGAAGTCGACGTGATACTGTTCCAACACACCGGTCGGTTCGAGATACAGGCTCCCCCCCGCGCGGACCCAGGCCGCCAGCGCATCGAGCTGCGGCTTCTTCAACAGCCGGAACTCATCGCCGAACAGGATCGCCATTTCATACGCGCAGTAGGCCATCGGTTCCTGCGGCAGATCGACGGGTTCGAGCGGGGTGAGAACCGTCTTCACCGATTCGTCGAGGTTGGCTGCCATCGATTCGAACGCCAGGCGCCGGATGATGCGGTCCCGTTCGGGCGACCGCTTGGGGGCCACGCGCGAGACCGCGGTCAGGACCATGAACGTTCGCAATCGGGCCAGTGCCACCCGCAGGATGTGCGAACCGAGATCCTGGTTGAACCGCCGGCCGTGGAACTTGATGTCCAGCCGCAACTGGTCGACCCCGTCCGGATCATTGACCGGCGGCAGCAGCACGCGGATGCGCTGCTGCGGGCCGGTGAGTGCCAGTTCTTCCGTCATCACCGTGGCCAGCAGTTTGCTGTCGTTCTTGAGTTGGAATTCGAACCGGCCCTCGACCAGCGCGCTCCCCGTGATCTTCACATCCCACCACGACGGAATCGGCCGCCCCATTTGAACCGGGGGCTGCATGACGGACTGGTCGATCTCCATCGCCTTGCCCTGCGCAAACGCGGGGCCGGATAACAGCGTCAACACGACGAGCGCGGAACCCAAGGCGCGGAGCGCCGGGCAAAGCCCGCGGGACGCGATTGTCGTCTTTCGCTCCGCGAAAGAACGTCCTTTCGCGGAGCGAAAGTCGACAATTGTTGATGCGCCGCCCCTTCGCCGGCCACTCGCCACTCGCCACTCGCCACTTCCCCCGCTCATCCCGGCACCCCCGCTGGT
>JANMLE010001118.1:0-1773 GCA_031372385.1 Planctomycetota bacterium
CGCGGGGGCGATCCCCGAAGTCTTCGCGATCCGCGTGGTCACTGAAGAAGACCGCACCGTCGTCGGTTCGGTGGACGAGGACTTCGGCACCGAGAGCCAGTCGGGCGACATCTTCCTGCTGGGAAACACTTCGTGGCGGATCCGGTCTCTGCGCGGCGGCGATCTGTTTGTGACCGACGCCCACGGCGCGCCACCCACCATTCCCTTCTGGCGCGGCGAAGCACCGGGGCGAACGTTCGAGTTGTCCGATGAAGTCTCGCACTTGCGCGAGGAGCTCGAACAACGGCTCGACGATCCGCCCGCCGCGGAACAGTGGTTGATCGACGAGACGTATTCCGGACCATCGGCCGCGCATCAGATCGTCGAATACGTCCGCGCGCAGCAGGCGGCCATCGGGCTGCTGCCCACTCAGCGGCGGATTGTCTTCGAGCGGTTCTTCGACGAGAGCGGCGGGATGCAGTTGGTGATCCACGCCCCGTTCGGCACGCGCATCACCCGCGCCTGGGGTCTGGCGATGCGCAAGCGGTTCTGCCGGTCGTTCGACTTCGAACTGCAAGCCAGCGCGGACGACGACGGCATCGTGTTGTCGCTCGGTCCGCAACACAGTTTTCCGCTGGAAAGCATGTTCGGCATGCTGACGTCGAACAACGTGCAGCACCTGTTCGAGCAGGCGGTGCTGGCGGTGCCGATCTTCCAAACCCGCTGGCGCTGGAACGCCACGCGGGCGTTGCAGGTGCTGCGCGCCCGGCACGGCAAGAAGGTGCCGCCTGCGTTGCAGCGGTTCCGCAGCGAAGACCTGTTGACCGCCGTTTTCCCGAAGCTGACCGGCTGTCAGGAGAACGTCGTGGGAGACATCGAACTCCCCGATCATCCACTCGTGCGCCAGACGATGGACGACTGCCTGCACGAGGCGCACGACATCGACGCGCTGAAGGACGTGCTGAGTCGCATCGAACGCGGCGAGATCGAACTTCTCGCCCGCGACACGCGCGAGCCGTCGCCGTTCAGCTATGAACTGCTCAACTCGAATCCGTATGCGTTCCTCGATGGCGGCGAAGTGGCCGAGCGCCGCGCCCGTGCCGTGGCGACCCGCCGATCGCTGTCAGTCGAGAGCGTCGAAGATCTTGGACGTCTCGACCCCGAAGCGATTCGGCAGGTTGTCGCCGAAGCTCAGCCGCTGATCCGCAACGCCGACGAACTGCACGACGCGCTCCTTGGCCGGATCATCCTTCCCGCCGACGAAGCCGTTGCGTGGCAATCGTTCTTCGAGGAATTGGTCGCCGCCGGCCGGGCAACCGAGTTGTCATACGACGGATATCCGCGTCCGTCGAATACCGCGGAAATCGACGACGATGAGACGAGCCACGAGCCCTCGCCTATCAGAGACACTAGGCTCACGGCGTGGACGGCGACCGAACGTGTCCCCGCGGTGCTCGCCCTGTTTCCACAGGCAAGTCTCACCCCGCGTGTGATCGTTCCGCCGGAAGTCCGCCACGATTGGGAATCGACCGACGCGCGCGTTGCGCTGGTGCGCGGACTCCTGGAAGTCTGCGGTCCGATCACCGCGCCTGATGCCGCCGTACGGCTGAGGATCACCGACTGCCAGACTGATGCGGCGCTGGAGGCGCTCGAAGGGGAAGGGTTCGTCCTGCGCGGACGATTTACGCCGGATGAGGTCAGCCTCACAGACCGTGTTCAAGAACCGCTTCGTGAATCGGTCCCGTCGGCGGAGCGACGGGACTACGGGTGTACCGTCGCACCGCCCACGGGATT
>JANMLE010001137.1:0-4177 GCA_031372385.1 Planctomycetota bacterium
CGGTTTTTCGAAATTGGCGGGGATCGAGCCGGGTCATGAATCACGCCTTCCTCCCGCCAATTCCGAAAAACCGAACACCCGACCCCGCATCGTTCCAACCGACCATCACAAAAGGCGAACCATGACAACCACACGTCCCTCCCGCCGCACCTTTCTGCGAGCCGCTGGCGTCACACTGACGCTGCCGTTGCTGGATGCCATGACTCCGCGGTGCGCGCGGGCCGCCACGAGTGAGCCACCGCGCCGGATGATCTGCATCAACACGACGCTCGGATTGCACACGCCCAATCTGTTTCCGGCGGAAACAGGGAAGGACTATGAACTCACGCTGTACCTCGAACCGATCCAGGATTTCCGCAACGACCTGACCGTCATCTCCGGGCTCTCACACCCCGAAGTTGACGGCGGGCATCCGGCGGAGTTGTGTTATCTCACCTCGGCCCCGCATCCGCGTGCGGACAACTTCAAGAACACGATCTCGCTCGACCAATACGCCATCGAGCAACTCGTGCCCGACACGCGGTTCGGGTCGCTGGTGCTCGCGTCGTCGTCAAGCCGCGGGCTCTCGTGTACCCGCAGCGGAGTGCCGATCCCCGCCGAGGAACGCCCTTCGCGCATCTTCAAGAGCATGTTCGTCGATGGCACGCCGACGGAGATCAACGCGCAGGTGCAACGGCTCAAGCAGGGGCAGAGCATCATGGACACCGTGCTGGGCGAGGCGAAGGATTTTCAGAAGGGGCTCGGCCGGCAGGACCGGCAGAAGCTCGACGAGTACTTCACGTCGGTGCGCGAGGTCGAGCAACGGATGGTCAAGGCGCAGGACTGGACTCGCCGTCCCAAGCCGCGGGTCGATGCGAAGCCCCCCGTCGACATCGCCAACTCGGTCGAGGTTCCCTCGCGCGTGCGGCTGATGATCGACCTGATGCACCTCGCGCTGCAAACCGATTCGACGCGCTTCATCACATTCGCATTGAACGGACTCAATGCCGTGCCGGTCATCCCCGGTGTCACGCAGGACTGGCACAACCTGTCGCATCATGGTCAGGATCCAGCCAAGCTGGCCGAGTTGCTTGTCGTCGAAGTCCAGCAGATGCGGCTCTTCGGGGAACTGCTCGCGAAGTTGAAGGGGACACCCGAGGCAGGTGGGACGCTGCTCGACCGGACGATCGTGCTGTTCGGCAGCAATCTCGGCAACGCCAGCAGCCACGACAACAAGAACCTGCCGATCATCGTCGCCGGCGGCGGCTTCCGCCACGGCCAATATCTCGCGTTCGATCCGAGGAAAAACCCGCCGCTCTGCAACCTCTACGTGCAGTTCCTCCGCCGCCTCGGCGCGGATGTCAATGCGTTTGGTTCCAGCAGCGGAACGATCCCCGGCTTCGAACTGGCGTAGCGCCACTTTGGAGTGCGGTGCGACCGAGAGGGTGCCCCGACACCGCTTTGGAATGTCGCGGAGCGACTTTCTTTTCTGCCTTCGAGTTCATCTGGGAACACATGCGCAGGCACCGTCGACTCACAGGACGCGAAAGAAAGCGGCTCCGCCGCAAGCCAAAGCGGTGTCGAGCCACCGCACTCCAAAGGACTGGGCGGAACGTGGTCGCCCGTCACTTGGCGGCTTCACCGGTCTGTGATCCCTCAGCCGGCGGGGCTTTCCTGACTTCGATGATGCTGACCAATTGACCGGGAAGCAGACGCTCGTTGCCGACCACGACGACTTGCTGGTCGGCCTTCAGCGCGCCGGTGACGGCAATCCAGTGTCCGTCGGCCACGCCCATTTCCACCGGAACTGCTTTGACCTTGCCCGCGGGTTTCGGAGCCTTCGGATCGATGCCCTTCATGTCCGCCTCTTCGGCCGGGACGACGACCCACACCATCGGGGATGGTCCGCCGAGCACGAGCGCGTCCTTGGGGACCAGCGTTGACTGGCGCTGTTCACCCGTCGGGAGGACCGCGCGGGCGAGCATGCCGGCCTTGAGCAGCGGACCATCCTCGCGGATCACGTTCGTGATGCGCACCTTGACGGGAAAGGTCCGTGACCGAACGTCCGCCTGCGGAGTGATCTTTTTGACCTCGCCCACGAAGACCATCGTCTTCAGCGCCGACACGTCGACGCGGACCTTGGTCCCGATCCGCACGTGTTCGATCTGGGTGTCGAGCACGTGCGCTTCGACATCGACCTCGTCGAGGTAGACGACCTCGGCCACCACCTGACCCTTCGTCACCCATTCGCCAACTTCGGTCCGCTCGGCGACGATGTATCCGTCGAAGGGCGCGACCATCGTGTGCTTCTTCAGTTGGTCACGCAGTTGCTCGACGACGGCCTGTTGCTCTGCGAACTTGGCCCGCGACTGTTCGATCTTCTCGGGGCGCGGGCCCTGCTTCATCAGTTCGTGGGCCAGACGGTCCGATTCGAACTGCTGCTCGGCGACCACGGCCGAGGCGCGGTCCTCTTCCAACTGATCCTGCGTCCCCGATTGTCCGCGTTCCACCAGCGCGGCGGTTCGTTTCAGCCGGGCCGCGGCGTAGTCACGGCGGGCACGGGATAACTCCTGCCGGGCCGCTGCCTGCAAGACTTCCTCTTTGCGCCAGCCGTTCTCCAGTTCCTTCAAGTCCTCCTGCCGCAGTCTCAGTTCCGCCTCGGCCGCCACGATTGTCAGCTTGATCGTCTCGGTCAGCAGGACCGCCAGCGTCTGGCCCTTGGTGACCCGGTCCCCCTCGTTCACCGGAAACTCAAACACCCGGCCGTCGACCGCCGACCCGACGGAACTCTTCTTGACCGGCAGGACCGTGCCGACAAACGTCTGGCTGGTCGCCACCGTTCGCTCCGTGACCGGCGCGACGACGACGGGGGCCACGCGGGCCTGCGCCCAAAGCAATCCGGGCGAAACTTGCCAGGCGGTGATCAAGGCGAGAGCGAATGGAACGGTCGTGATGGAGCGTGGCATCGAAGACGGCACGGCGAGATTCCCAAAGAGTCAAATAGCGATGAGGGACGAACGGTAGGCGGCTAAGATACCGCACGGAGAACCCCGATTGCTCAGATTTTTTCACGGTCCCGCAAAACTTCGGCGAACGCGGACGACTTGTCGAATCAATCAGTCACTGGACGCTTGAACCCGCTCGCGTTTCGATCGACGGCTGTTCGAACAATCTTGATTTGCAAGGTTGCTGTAGCACGGACGCCTCGTCCGTGCGTCCATTCGCATTGGGCGCATCGGAGGTTCCGCACGGACGAGGCGTCCGTGCTACGCGGCAAATCAAAGTTGTTCGACTACTACATCGCCGCGCCGTCGACGAAGCGGCCGGGATTCAGCAGGCCGTGCGGGTCGAGTTTTCGTTTCAGTTGTTTCATCAGCGGCCAGGCGGATTCGGGGTCGCCGCACATTGGCAGGCGGGCCTTCCAGGCGGCGTCGCAGTGCAGCACCAGCAGGTTGCCTCCCTGCAACCGGGCCAGTCCACGCAGCTCGTTCAGGATCGATGTCGTCTGATCGATCGTGGCCGCTTCTTCCAACAGTTGCCCGACCACCAGGCCGTTGCCGGCATGCACTTGAACCGCCACGCCAAGCTGCGTGGCGCGGCTGGCAAACGCCATGCACTGCGACGGGCGCAGGTTGGCTTCAAACGTCAGGGGATCATCGGCGCACGTCTGGAAGTCCGTCAGCGACTGCCAGATCCGATTGGCATCGTGGTCGCGCACCTCTCGATACTCTTGAACGCCGGGGAAGGTCAGTTCCTGCGACAACGTATCCAGTTGCCAATCGACTTCGCGCCGCGATCCCTCGACGCCGACACACAGGACCGGCGCGTTGGCGGGCAACTCGCAACGGGCCGACGCGACGATCAGCGCGGCGGCGGCCGGGTTCAGGACTTCAATCGCCACCGGCCGCGCCTGTGATGTCAGCAGGTGTTGCAGCCGGCTCTCGATGTCGTCGAACGAATCCAGTGTCATCCACAACTGCGCCGAGGTCTCCGGCAATGGCCGCAACTTCAAAGTCACCTGGGTGACGACGGCCAGTGTCCCGCGCGAGCCGACCAACAGTTTGCAGATGTCGTAACCGGCGACATTCTTGACGACGCGACCGCCCGCCTTGAACAGCCGTCCGTCCGCGTCCACCGCCGAAATGCCGATCACGTAATCGCGAAAGGTTCCGTGTCCAAAACGCCGCGGCCCGCTGGT
>JANMLE010000612.1:0-8948 GCA_031372385.1 Planctomycetota bacterium
AGGCGGCGAGTCGCAGTGCCTACTTCGGAGAGGGGTCGTGATGAAGTACTACTTTCTGGCTTTGGGCACGGTCGTCGTTGTGTGCGTCGGCTGCGCCATGGATGGAAACCAACTGACGAACAAGGGTGAGTATCACGCTCCACCCGCCGCCATGATGAGCCGCCCCGGTCCGATGGTCGACGGACCCGGTCCCGGTGTGATGCCGATGATGGGTGGCATGCAGGGTGGACCGATGGGAGGGATGCCCGGTGGCCCCATGGGTGGAATGCCTGGCGGACCGATGGGTGGGATGGCTGGCGGTCCGATGGGCGGCATGCCATTCGGTGGACCGATGCCGCCGCCGATGCCTCCCGCCACCAGCCAGATCCGCTTTGTCGGCCCGGATGGAATGCACATCGGCTGGTTGATTCCCACCGGCTATGCCGAGAACCAACTGGTTGCCCCCGCCCGTTACAACTTCTTCCAGGGCGGAACCTATCGCCTGAAGATCAACAACATTCCGGGTCACGAAGCGGTGACGCTGTACCCGACGTTGCAGGTCTATCCCGGTCATCCGAACACCGAAGCCTATCTGACGCACAACAGCGTTCCGTTGCAGCTCACGGAAGAAGACCTCGAACAAGTCGAAAGCAACAACTTCGTCACCAAGGTGATCTACCTGCCGGATGCACGGTATCAGGAACTGGCGATCGCCAACGTCGAGACCCTGGTTTCGACCCGTCTCGATCCCGGTGTCGATCCGATCCAGGAAGCCGACAAGCGGGGCACGATCATGGCGGTCCTGCGGATGGGGAACAAAGATCTGGCGACGACCGGACCCGAGGCGGGACGTCCGATGGCCGGGAACGAACAGAATGGCATCGATCAAGTGTCGCATCAGGTGGATGGCGATCAGGGACAACTGATGCCTCCGATGCCGATCGGACCCGCGGGACTAGGATCTCCCGGCATCCCCGGCGCGATGATGGTGGCCGGTGGCGGAATGCCCGGTGCCCCCATCTCGGGTGTGAACATGACCGCCTGGGGCATGCCCATCACCGGCACACCAATCGGACTCGCTGGTCCGACACATCTGCCCTACGGTGGCCCGGCCACATTGGAGTCGCACACGATGCGCAACCGAACCAAGATGGATCTGCCCAAGCCGGTCAAGAACGTGCTGGTCGATGTCGCCCATGAACCGGGCCTGAGCCTGCCGAAGCCGGTCGGTTATGTCTCGATCAAAGAGAAGCATCCGGTCTACTCGCCGGGCGAATTGTCGAACCCGGCCTGGAATGCGAATCAGCCACGCTAGTGCGTCGTCAACCAAAAGATCTGGAGTAGCCACGGTCGCCAAGACCGTGGGCGATGCCGGCTCGATTTGCTCGACTCACCCACGCTCTGGCGAGCGTGGCTACAACTCCTGATTGATTCATTGGCGAAGCACTCGGTCTGGTCTTTCTGTCTGAACACGTCAGCCCGGTCGATCCGTTCGGCCGGGCTGATTTCCAGCGCGTCAGAACACTTCTTGGTAGGGCTGAGCATCGTGCTGAGGAACCATTCATTCACTGCGTCATTCATCGCGAGACTCTCGCTGCTGGCGGTCACGCTGGCCGCGCTGGTTGTCGGTACGCCGGTTCAAGCCCAGCAGTATCCCCCGGTCGGCGACCGTCAGTTCCCACTGAACCAGATGTCACCTCCAGGCACCGCCGCGCAGTGGGCCGTCAACGCCGGGCGAGTCGTTCCGAACTCCTTCCAACCCGTTCGAATCACTCTGCCGGCCGAAGGCAACGTGACGTTCTATGAAGCGTGGGACCGACCCGTCGAACTGGCCGCGCCGGCTCAGGCCGGCCTGATGGTCGGTCGGATGTACCGTTTGAAAATCAGCGGGCTCGAAGATTTTCGCGGTGTGGAATTCTTCCCGTCGATCGAGTTGATCGACCGTCTGCATCCGCCCGCCGGTCGCGAGGAAGACTTCCCGGTCGACTTCGAATTCACCACGGAAGAATTGGAGTGGGCGGCGAATGGCCGGCTGATCACCAAGGTCATCTACCTCGAACAGCCGGACCGCGTGCCCACTCTGTTGCTCGACCACACGCCGCGCATCACGACGATCGAACCGTCGCGCAACGTGCTGGCCGAGGCGGATCATCTGGGCCGTCCCGTGGCGATCGTCCGACTCGGCGGTCGCACGCCCGACCCGCAGCGCCCCGAGCCCGCGTTCTTCGCTCCAGGCGGGCCGATTCGCGTGGCGGCCAAGGTCGCTCCCACCGGCCTGAAACAGACGGCTTATCAGCAAAAATCCCGATAGTGAATCCGCAATGAGCGTGTGATGTTTTCGCCACCGGGCTTGTCCCGGTGGTTCAGCGGCTTATGCCCTACTCGAAATCGAAGAGTAGCGCAGAAGCCGTTGAACCACCGACGCAAGGTCGGTGGCGAAAAAATCACAAGGTCGATCCGCGCCGGACCGGTCGCAATGGTGCGAGTGCTTGGAGAACTTCACGATGATTCATCCCGCGCGTCTGTTGTGGAAGATGTCCCGAACCGGCGGCGTCGCTCTGCTGGCCCTGTCCTGCTGTGCCTGTGCGGGACCGCATGCGATGTCGCGATGGGTGTCGCCGAAGTCGGGCGCAGACGCCGCGGATCAGGGAGCGGTTCAGGCCGTCTACCGGGAAACCGTTCAACGAGGTCAGTCGGATTCATTGGACGAGACGCCCGCCGGCGTGGTGCGACTGTCGAAACGTCCGGCCGTCAGTACGCCGCCTTCCAGCAGACCAATCACACAGAGTCGAGTGCCGCAACCGGGCCCGACTGGTTTCGGTGTGCAACAAGTCAATCACCAAGTCGTCGATCCCAACTGTCCGCCGTTCACAATCACGCAGTGCCCGCCCGATGCGCGCTGGTCGTCACCCGCGCCCAATCCATTTGCCCAGGGGATGCTCGGCTGCCAGTGCGAGACCGCGACGCTGGCCGAAAAGTTTCCCGACGAATACCTGTGCGACGGTGGAGATCGCGCGCTGCCGGTGCATTACGACCAGTTCTCGCGCAATGGTTTGGACACCGAAGACACCGTCGCGGAATTCACGGATCACACCGGCAAGCAACGGGTCCGGGCATCCAATCGCGTCTGCGTCTACGCGCCGCGGTTCTCCACAGTCCGCACGATCAGCCGACCGCACGAAGGGATGAATCTCGATGAAAGCGCCCGCGTCGGCCATTCGGTCGGCACCGACCAGATGCACACGCGCTTGAAGCCATCGCTGCATGTGAAGAACGAAATGTCCGGCCGCGTTCGTGTTCGTTCGCGAGCCAGTGGATTGGAGAGCGAACAACTCCAGGGGAACGTGTCGAACGTCAAGCGGCTGGCCGTCCACGAAAAGCTGTTGAACGTTTACCAGGATCTGAACTTCGTCCAGTTCGGCAAGCTCGAAACCAGGGATGCCGCGCGGTTGAACTACGGCATTCAAGCATCGCTGATCTGGACGCGCGAAGAGTACCCGGTGATCGCCGCCAAGACCGAGATCGCGATGACCGGCACCTACGAAGCACATGCCGCGACAATCGTCGGCATCGACGACAAGAAATCGGATCAGCCCGGCAACCTGCGGCTCGTCAAACTGGCCGACAAGCAGAGCGCGCAGCCGGGTGACGTGGTCGAGTTCACGCTCCGCTACGACAACCAGGGGGCGAACACCGTGCAGCACGTCCGCATCGTGGACAACCTCACGCCGCGTTTGGCCTATGTCGAAGACAGTGCCACGTCCGATCGCGACGGTCGGCTGGTCGTTCACGACAACGGCGAAGGAAGCCTCGTTCTGGTGTGGGAACTCACGCACCCGCTGCCACCTCAGACCGGTGGTGTCGTGAGCTTCAAGGCCCGCGTCCGGTAACGATCCCACGTAGGACGGATTTCCAATCCGTCCGTCAACACCGTCGGTCGGTGCCGGACGGATTGGAAATCCGTCCTACGGGTCGTGTTGCCCATTGCCGCTGCGAACGCCACACCTGTTTGATCATGAGGCACGGCGTGCAAGCGAGAATTCTCGGTTCCCAGCCGCTTCAATTCATGCAACCAGTGGCAATCAAGCCTGTTACCGTCGCGCGGTGACTTCGTTCGCATATCGGGAACGGATCTTGCGACTGCACTCGTCGGCGTTGCGGACTCATCTTTGATTCTCTCGATTCATCTTCTGCCAGACCGCTCGCCACGTGTTGCCGGAACGGCCCCGGCATTTTTTCAGGAGCCCCTCTGAATCAACATTGATTCCAGCGGGATTCGTGACGGCCGGATCGACGAACGGTGCCTGATCACGAGAAGGAGTCCTTCAAATGCAAATGCTCACCCAGTTGGAAGTCTACGAGGCGGGAGCACTGACCGTCATCGGATTTGGAGGTCGCGAAGTCTTGGATCGGATGAGCGTGGCGGATTGCCGCGACGAGCTGCTCCATCTGATCCGCGAACACCACTGCACGACGTTGGCCTTGGACCTGACCGGGGTCCGCCTGATTCCCAGCGGCATGCTCGGGATGCTCTGTTCGATCCGCCGCCAGGGAATCGAAGTCCACCTGTACAACCCCTCGCAGGATGTGCGCGAAGTGCTGGAGATCACCAAGCTCGACTCGCTGTTGGAAATGCACGAAGTCGCGGTCTGACGTCAGTCGAACAAGAAAACGCCCACAGAGAACTCCGGCCACCCGCCGGAGTTTTCTGTTTTCGCGGGGCGTTTCCGAATTGCGTTGGCCATCCTTTCAAGCACTGAAACTACCGGTTCAAAAACCGCTGTCGTAACGCCGCGTTCTTGCGCCGTTCCACTTCCATCACCCAAGCCAACGGGCCGGACGATTGGCCGTTTGACACGACGTTGCCGGTTGCGGTGGAAGCCGAGTTGCTTCGCACTCGCCGATTCGATGCCTGGCTATCGTCACATGCCAGGATCACAATTGCCAATGCCGCCAAAGCCACGAGTTTTCGCATGTTGCTCCTCTTTTGAATCGCCCTGAATGTCTGTCGCGCAGGAGCGGATCGGCGGCGGGTACTCCCGCCAATTTGCGGTACGCCGACAACGCAGCGTCTCCGCCGGACCACCGATTCCCCGTTTCGGCGGAAACTGCCGAACGCCCCTGCCAACGTCACAAGTCTTCGGCCGGAGACATCACCGGCGCACAGTCGATGGAGGACCGGTACACCGAATCCGCGGCGGCGGCTCCACCTGTGTGGACGAACCTTGGTGGGACGAATGTGGCTGGCGAGCAGCATGGGCAATGCGTTCGGACTGCGTGAATCAGGCCGACGACTGTCGAGTGAACGAGCGGGACAACCGCTGCAATCGCGGCAATCCCTACGCCGCATACGTGCCTTCGCATCCCCCATTGATCGCCGTCCCGCCGGGCGGTTGGGATGGGGTATGGTTGAACCAGTGAACCGGGCGCAGAATCTCTGCGCGAACTTCGTGGCTTTGCTGGAGCCTCTTGATGAGTGCCACTGCTGCTGACTTCGTTGAGACGCCGGTGATTCCCACGCCACGGCCCGATGACTTTGCGGACCTCTTCGACCAATACGTCGGTGAATCCGACCTGCCGTCCACTGAATGGTTGACCCGGCTGAAGCTGGAACGCCCCCGTCGCACGACGCGATGCCTGGGCGAAACCACCCGCATCCTGAAACGCGCGACCGATGTCATCGTGTCGGCGACGATGCTGGTCCTGTTGTCACCGGTGCTGTTGCTCGTGGCACTCGCGGTCCGCATCACATCGCGCGGTCCGGTCATCTTCCAGCAGACACGGGTTGGCCTGAATCTGCGCGACAAGAAGCGTGACCGGCGCCTGCTGCCAACTGAGTTCGAACCACCTGATCGCCGCGACCCCAACCGCGATCGCCGACGGGAAGGTGGTTACGGCAAGCCCTTCACGCTCTACAAGTTTCGGACCATGAAGATCGACGCGGAAAAGCATGGTGCCCAATTCGCCGTGAAAGGCGATCCGCGTGTGACGCGCATCGGCCGCTTCCTGCGAAAGACGCGCCTCGACGAACTGCCGCAACTGTGGAATGTGCTGCGCGGCGAGATGTCGCTGGTCGGCCCGCGACCCGAACGGCCTGAATTTATCGAGACGTTGTCGGCAGAGATCCCCAACTACATCAACCGCCTGGGACTCAAGCCCGGCCTCACGGGACTCGCTCAAATCATCAACGGCTACGACAACAACATCGAAAGCTTCCGTCGCAAGGTAAACCTCGACCTGCTCTACCTGCAAAACTGCTGCTTCTGGAACGATTTCAAGATCCTGTTCCGGACCATCCGCGTGGTCCTCACCGGCAGCGGTGCGCTCTGATGATGCGTAAGCGAGTGTGCCGGAAAACTCACTCGCTTGCGCTGCGTGCTTGTATGACTGGTCCTGTCGCTCGCCCAAGGATTCGCGAAAAAATAACTTGAGCAATTGCGTGGCACGCCCTGAGTCTTCGAAGGGCGTGGCGAACGTCGAGAAAAACACGCCCTTCCCAAAGCGTCAGGGCGTGCCACCCGAACCGAAATTGCTCAAGTTATGTTTTCGCGAATCCTAACTCAACCCGCGGATCGGCTCGCCGTGGTAGATGTGGTTCGGCCGGCCGAGGTCGTCGTGCCAGGCTACTTCGCTGGGAAGTCCGAGTGCGGAGTAGATGGTGGCCGCGAAGTTCTCCGGAGTTTGCGGATCGGCGGCGGGGTAGCCGCCGATCTTGTCCGAGGATCCGATCACCCGGCCACCGACGATGCCGCCTCCCGCCAGCCACACGGTTTGAACGGCTCCCCAGTGATCACGGCCAGGTAGCTTGTAATGCTCCGGCAAGCCGAACACCTTTGGCGTTCTGCCGAACTCACCCGCCATCACGATCAGCGTTTGGCTCAATCGTCCGCTGGCTTCGAGATCGTCCAACAACGCCGAGAGACAGCGATCGGTCGGCGGAAACAGATAGTCCTTCAGGTTGGGGAAGGCGTTGCCGTGCGTGTCCCAGGCTTCGTTGTTGCCGAGATTCACTTGGACCATGTTGACCCCCGCCTCAACCAGCCGCCGGGCCATCAGCATCGACCAGCCGAATGAGTTGCGGCCGTAGCGATCCAACTCGGCATCGGATGCCGACGTGACATCAAACGCGCGGCGCACCTGTTGGTCCGTGAGCAGCGAGATCGCCGATTGCCGGTGCCGGTCGAACTTCTCTGTGGTGGCGGCCGATTCCAATTGGGCGCGCTGGTGGTCGATTCCCTTCAGCAGGTCCAGGCGGTTCGCCAACCGACCCTGAGTCAACGCTTCCGGCAGTGACAGGTTGGGTGCTTGAAACGTGAGCGACTTACTCCGTTCGCCGCCGCGCGCGTGATGAAACTCGTATTCGGGGAACGCACCGTAGGTCTCACTGTTAAACGGAGAGGCGTCGATGAACCAGGGATCGCGGCGAGGCCCCATCTCGCCCGCGAACTGGCCGGGGATGACGCGACCCGTCCGGTGGATCAACCGTTCGGGCAGCACCACGGCGGGCGGCAGGTTGTTGCGGTGAACGGTCCGGTCGCCGGCGATGGCCGCGATCGACGGCCAGTCACCGGGCATCGGCTTGTTGGCGTTGAATGTGGGCGGCGCGATGCTGCGGCCCGTCAGCATGATGTGATGGCCGAGCGAATGATCGTTCGACGGATGCGTCAACGAACGAACCAGCGACCAGAGATGGCTGCGCGCGGCCAGTCGCGGCAGATGCTCGCAAATCTCGATGCCCGGCGTGCGGGTGGCGATCGGTTGGAATTCGCCCCGGATGTTGTCGGGTGCCATCGGCTTCATGTCGAAACTGTCGTGCTGCGCCAGTCCGCCCGACAAGAAAATGTAGATGACCGACCGCGGCGCGGCACTCCCCACGGGGGACGCCGCGACCGCTTCGCGCAATGCGGACAGATGATTGCTGCCGAGCCCCAACAACCCCACCGCACCCGCTTGAATCGCGGTCCGACGAGATAACGCGGGATGTCCAAATGGTTGGATCGGCATTGGCGTGTTCTCCGGAATCACGACTCCGTGACATCAGTCGATACTGCGGCGTCAGGCTACCGGTCGACCCATCCCCCTGCAAGGTGAGTTCACCGAGTCGAATAAATGGGTCCGCACGATGCACTTTACGCACGAACCGGGGTCAGGCGATCGGCAGGAATTGGCATACAAGCACGCGGCGCAAGCGAGTGAGTTTTCGGGCACACTTGCTTGCGCTGCGTGCTTGTATGTGGGTAAACCTTCATCTGCCGCTCGCCATATCCCAGTGCAAGGTGAGTTCAGCGGTGTTCGGCGACCTGTCTGCGCGAACGCGACGATCGCACGAACTTGGGATGCGGCGCTTCGGCTGCCGCGGGGCCTTCGACGGCGGTCGCAGTCAGTTCCGTGGACGCATCGTTCTCCTCGGGCGGCAACTCGGCCGAGAGGAAGATGCCGCGCCACGAAAGCGATTCGACGACGTCGACAACCAGCGTCATCGTCGCGTGAGAATTCGGTTCGCGCACCGAACGCACCAGCAGCAGGGCGAACCAGCGCAGCACGATGCTCGCGGCGAACATCACCTGGAAGTTGCCGAACGTCCAGCCGGCGATCTGCCACGACTGGCCCGACAGTCGCGCCATGATCCAACCGGCCGCGATGGAGGTCAGGCCGCCGACGATTCCCGCCAGCGCCTGTGTCGCGGCGATGTACATGGTTCGGTTTTCACTCGGCGAATTCTTGATCATGAAGCCGTTGTTGGCGATCAGGATGCCGGCGTTCTGGGCCGCGTCGAGCATGAAGAACGGCGCGAGAATCCAGAACGCGGTGTCTGGATTGTGCGGCGTCAGCAACAGCGCGAGCATGTTCGCCGATTTCGAAGCCACGCAGATCACCAGCACCGGGCGCGTGCCGTAGTGATCGGCCCAGCGGCCCAGCATGCGCGAGAACATCGCACCGCCGACCCACGAGATCGTCCAGAGCAGCAG
>JANMLE010001182.1:0-2926 GCA_031372385.1 Planctomycetota bacterium
AGCGTTTATTGTGGCCGGAAACTTTCCCGATACTGTCCGAAACCCCGCTGTCGCGGGGGGGTGGGCAGTCTTTTACAGCCCGAACAACGTCGCCAAACAACGCTTGATTCGAGACTGGGCGGAATGAAAAAGACTCCCGACCCCTGCGCGACAGCGGCTTTTCGGACAGTCTCTGAAAAGTTTCCGGCCACAAGAAAGTCTACGCCGTCTTTTGCCATGTGACCCGATATCTGGCGAATAATGCGTCCCACAGCGCGGCGGCCGTGGTTAGGTTCAATGTCACAAACATCAAAGGCGGCCCAAACAGACTCGATCCCCGTCCCGCCAACTGGTAGCACCAGCCGACCAACGCCGCCGTGTAGAACGCCATCTGGGCGATCAGCAGCACCCGGTACATTGGCATTTGGAGCAAACAAAGATTTGCGGCCAATGTCGCGGCCATGAACAGCGGAGACCCCAGCCTCAGCAGCTTGTGTGAGACATACTCGAACCAGAGCGGGTTGCGCCACGGCAGCAGCCATTGTGGAAACAGCCGCACCAATTGGGCGACGCCGGCGATCGTGCGCCGCTTGCGAACCGCCTCCTGTCGCGTCGACTTCGACGGCTCGTCGAAGACCAGCGCCTCCGGTTCGAACAGGCAGCGGTAACCGCGGGCCACCGCCTGCATCGGTATGGCGACATCGTCCAGGATTGTCGCCGGTGGAATGGGTTGAAACAGCGACTTGCGGATCGCGTAACAGGCACCCGTCGCCCCCGGCACGCCGCGTCCCCGGCTTTCGCAGCGGCGAATGAACTTTTCGTACCGCCAGTAGAAGCCGATCCCCGCCGCGGCGGTCGTCTGAGTCCCCTCGCTGCGCAACACCAGTTCGCCCGACACGACGCCGACGGTCTCGTCCGTGAAGTGAGCCAGCAGTCGCGCGACGCAATCCGGATCGAACACCTGCCGGGCATCCGCCATCAGCACGATCTCGGCCCGGCACTGCGGCACCAGATCATTCAACACTGACGGCTTGCCGCGTCGTTCAGAAAACTCCACCAGTTTGACGCGGGGTTCATCCAGTTCGGCGATTACGCGGCGGGTGTCGTCGGTCGAACCATCGGAGCCGATCCAGATTTCACAAATCCGGTCCGCGCCGGTGGACTCCAGCAGGCTGCGGATCTTTCTCGGCAGAGTCCCCGCTTCGTTGTGGGCCACGATGACGATCGACACCGACTCGTCGCCATCGCCATCGTCAGCGCACGCGGGCGTCGTTCGCGAACGCCGACCGCGAGATCGAATCCACGCGAGGACCGGATACCCGGCGTAGATGTACACCAACACCGCGAGGCAGATCCAATACAGCAGTTGCAGGCCCGCAGTCGTTGTCATGTTTAGGTTTCATCACAGGCGATGTCGACAGAGTTAGCGGCTGACGACCAAAGTGTCCAAGACTTCGGCCAGTCGCTGGGTTTGTGATTCGCGGCTGAATTCGTCCAGTGTGGTGTCGTCCCGATGCGGTTTATCGTTCGTCGCCGGTGCGCGGGCCAGACGTTGTTGCAGCCACTCGACGATGGCCGGGGTCTGGTGCGGGGTGAACTGGCCGTGCGGAAAGAAGCGGCGGACGATGTCGGCGGTTTCTCCGGCCGGACAGATGGTCAGCATCTCCTTCCGCACCGCGAGGTATTCAAACAACTTGGCGGGCACCACACGGTCGGCACCGGGAACATCACTGAGCAGCAGGCACAACCCATTGGCCGAACGGAGCCACTGCAGCGCGGTGGAATGATCGCAGTAGTCGATGCAGACCAGCCGCGTCGACGTGTGACTCAGCCTGTTCAGCACCGCCTGTTGTTCCGGCGTCTTGCGGCCGACGCAGACCAGTTCCAGCCGGCGCGACAAATCCGGCGACACGGTTTCCAAATGCTCGATGCCGCGGACCAACGGTTCGATGTCGGTCAGATTCCACAGCGTCCCGGTGTAGACCAGTCGAAACGTTCCCTGTTCCGGCCGCGTGACATCACACGCGCCGGTGACCGGCGGCGACGTTGGCAGGGCAGGGGGGGCGGAAAAGTCCTCCGCGTCGTAGCCGTTGTAGATGCAGTGGGACGGAATGTGATGCCGCAGTTCATTGAGCTTCGCGGCCAGCGCGTCGGTGCTGCGGCGCGTCGTGGCGACGACCGCATCGGCGCAGCGGAGCAGTTGCCGTTGCATGCGTGATTGGACCGCGCGCGAAATCCAATCGCGCTGCGCGTTCTCCAAGTATTGGCCGCTCAGATCCCATTCGTCGCGATAATCCAAAACCAGCGGCAGTTGGAAGCGTCTCTTGAGGGCCGCACCGATGTAGAAGCTGGAGTAAGCGGGGGCGGTCACCAGGATCGCATCATGCCGCTGTTCGCGCAGGACGCGGGTTCCGACCCGGATCGCATCGTGGTTCCAGAGCACCTGCGGATCGGGCTGCAGGGCCAGCTTCGCGCAGCGTTTGACGAAACCGCGGACGGCTCCCCGCATCAATTGAATCAGGCCCGGACGCGCATCGGACCGGGGACCGTTCAGGTTTTGCTTCACGCGGTAATCGGGCTCCCACGTTCTTGCCCGCACCACGTTGACGTCCGGCGGTAGGTCGGCCAGCAGGCTGTCATCGCGCGCGGGGACCGAGGGATTGAGCGTGGTCAGCACGGTCACATCCCAACCCGCGCGGCCCAGATACTTCGCCCACTTGACCGGCCGCTGGACCCCCGCGCCACCGACCGGCGGGAAGTTGTAGGCGATCAACAGCAACCGCTTCGAACGTCGGCCATCGTTCGGCTGCTCAATCAGCGGCGGTTCCAGCGTGGCAACAGACATCAGAGCGAATCCGGTTTCGGAAGGGGGGGCGACCTGACGAAGTCTTCTTTGGGAGTGCTCCGGCTTGACGGAGCTTTGGAATTTTAGATTGCGGCGAAGCCG
>JANMLE010001207.1:0-3473 GCA_031372385.1 Planctomycetota bacterium
ATCCACACCGATCTCGCGCTGGTTGATCGTGGATTTCTTGTGCTGATGGTAATACTCGATCGGGTCTTCCAGCGTGATGATGTGGTGGTCGACCGTGTCGTTCAGGTAGTTGATCATGCTGGCCAGACTGGTCGTCTTGCCGCTCCCCGTCGGGCCCGTCACCAGGAACAGTCCACGCGGCCGGTGCAGCAGGTCGACGATGACCGCCGGCAGCCCCAGTTGCTGAAAGGTCAGGAACTCGTTCGGAATCCGCCGCAGCACCATGCCGATGTGGCCGCGCTGTTTGAACACGGCAACGCGAAAGCGCGCCTTGTCACCGAAGGCAAATCCAAAGTCCGTCCCGCCGACTTCCTGAAGCTCCTGCTGATTTCGCTCGGGGGTGATGCTTTTCATCAGGCCAACGGTGTCTTCCGGCGTCAGCGTCTTGGTTTCCAGCCGGACCAAGTGGCCACCCAGTCGCAGCACGGGAGGCTGTCCAGTGGCCACGTGCAGGTCGCTCGCCTTCTCGCGGACGACCGTTTCGAGCATCTTGTCGATTTGCAATGATGTTGCCATTTTCATCCTGCGATGGTCGAAAGGTGAGAACTGAAATCTCGGCTTGGTGGAAACAGCACGCGAATGGTCGAATGGCCCGCTGTCGACGTGATTGGCGAGGCGATTATCCAGCGATCCCGTTCGCGGCTCAAATTGTGTTCACAATGATCCGGAAAACCGAGTTGAAGAGCAATTCCCAAAGACTGATGGGCTCGAACCGAGTTCACACCTCAATGACGCTGGTCTCAAGCGGCAATCATGTCGGCCTGCCGTCTTGCCATTGCTGCATTTGGGAAATGGCTGACTGCTTTCCCCACGCCCACTGCAACGTCGATCGACGTGCTGGCTGACACCCGGCCGACAACCTAATTCGACCATCGTCGAACCCGCGCGCTGAGGTAACGGACTGCGGAGCGTTGTACGACCGGCTTCTTCGCCAAACCCGGTTCAACGCTCAATGTCCACCCTTGTCCAACTTGTAAACTTCCATCAGCGTTGTCTTTCCCACAACGGCTTTCGACAACGCATCTTCCACCAATGTCCGCATGCCAAACAGGCGTGCCTGACGGCGGATGGTCTGGGCCGGTTCACTTCGGAAAGTCATCTCTCGCAATGTGGAGTTCATGCTCATTAGCTCGAAGGCCGCGATGCGTCCGCGGTAGCCGGTGTGCTGACAGTGATTGCATCCCTTGCCGCGCAGAAATTTGGCAGTTTCCATCTGTTCGGCGGTGATATCGAAGTGCTGGGTTTCGCTGACATCCGGATCGTATTGCTCCTTGCATTTCGCGCAGGGAACGCGGACCAGACGCTGGGCCAGAATGGCCATGATACTGCTCGCGACCAAGAACGGTTCGACACCCATGTCGATCAGGCGTGTAATAGAACTTGGCGCATCGTTCGTATGTAGCGTGCTGAAAACCAAGTGTCCAGTCAAAGAAGCTTGAATTGCCATCTCAGCCGTTTCCGCATCGCGGATTTCTCCGACGAGGATCACATTGGGAGCCTGCCGCAACATCGCCCGGATAATGCGGGCGAAGTCCAGCCCGATGTCGTGCTTCACCTCAACTTGGTTGATCCCCGGCAGGTAGTACTCCACCGGATCCTCGGCCGTGATGATCTTCTTGTCGGGCCGATTCAGTTCGCCCAAGGCACTGTAGAGAGTCGTCGTCTTTCCGCTCCCCGTCGGACCGGTGACCAGGAAAATGCCATTCGGGCGGCGGATGATCGTTTGGAATTTCCGGTAGTTTTCATCCCCAAAGCCGAGGTTGCGGATGCCGACTTTGATGTTGTCGCGGTCCAAAATTCGGAGCACGACCGCTTGGCCGAACTTGGTGGGCAGAATACTGACGCGCAAGTCGAAGTCTTTTCCGCCGGTTCGTGTCTTGATGCGGCCGTCCTGGGGGCGTCGCTTTTCGGCGATGTCCATCCGAGCCATGATCTTTAGGCGGGATGTCATGGCCGCCAGCAGGCGCTTGGGGGGGCTGTCACGTTCGATCAATACTCCGTCAATCCGATACCGCACCCGAATCCTGTCCTCAAACGGTTCAATATGAATATCGCTTGCCCTCATGTTGACGGCTTCCGAGATAATCAAATTGACGAGCCGGACGACCGGAGCGCTTTCCTCTGCTTCCTCGGCCTTCGTCGATGGGGCGTCGGTTTCGGTGAAGTCGATCGCCGTTTCTGTGAACTCCATGAGCATTGAGTCCACCGATTCAGTCTCGGTTCCCCCGTAATGCCGGTTGATCGCGGTCTGGATCGCTTCCTTGGGAGCCACGACCGGGTCGACATCGCGATTGGTCATGAACCGCAGTTTGTCGATGATGTCCAGATCCAACGCGTTGCTCATCGCCACCCGCAGCCGCTCGTCGACCATGGCAATCGGGATCACGACGTTTTCGCGGGCGACCGATTCGGGGATCAGGGCGATCACGCTTTGGGGGATCTCCATCGCCCCCAAATCGACGAATTCGTAGCCGAATTGCGAGGCTTGCAACTGCCCGATTTCTCCGGCGGAGATGTATCCCATCCGGATCAAGGCGTCGTCGATCGTGATTCCCAAGCTGGCGGACAGATCTTCCGCCTCACCCAATTGGTCCTTACTGATGACACCGTCACGAACCAGTTTTTTCAGGTAATCTTCGGCCATGGTTTTGTTCCTCGACGTTCAAGCAGCGTCAGCCGTTGGGGATGGGAGCTTCAGGTTGTACTGTGTTTGGAGACGGCAAAAGAGAGGTTTCTGCCGGGGCGCGAATCGTCATCTTCGAGATGCCCGCTTCTGATTGCAATCGTGGCAACCAGTTACGGGAGACTCGGCACTTTAGAATCACGGTCGAATCGACGTATTGACGATCCTGAACATTGGCATGCTCCGCCAAGAACGCCAACAACCGCCCGTTGCCCGCCGACGCTTCCAAGTCGACCTCGACGAAGCCATCCGAGAGCAATTCCGAAGCGACCTCACCCAGTTTCGCCAAACCCGTTCCGTCGCGGGCGCTGACAGTAATGGAGTGTGCGTACTTGGCGCGCAGGACATCGACCAGTCCGCGATCCTGGACGGCATCGATCTTGTTGAGCACCAGAATCGAATTGCGGATTTCGACGCCGATCTCACCCAGCACTTCTTCCACCGTGGCCGCCTGCTGTTCGGCCTCGGGGTTGGACGCGTCCACGACGTGCAGCAGCAGGTCCGCGTGCCGCGCCTCTTCCAGTGTTGACTTGAACGACGCGACCAATTGATGCGGCAGATCCCGCACGAAACCGACCGTGTCGCTGAGCAGCACCGATCCCCAATTGGGAATCGTCCACTTGCGGGTTCGAGTTTCCAGCGTGGCGAATAGCTGATCGGCGACATACACGTCGGAACCGGTCAACGCGTTCATCAGAGTGCTCTTGCCCGCGTTGGTGTAGCCGACCACCGAAACGAGCGGGTGCTGATC
>JANMLE010001212.1:0-6913 GCA_031372385.1 Planctomycetota bacterium
GTATTTTACAGATGGTAAAAACTTTTTTACAGGGACGGAAAAATGATTATACTCCTCAAAGCATTGAGGAGTATAATCAGGAACTTAAAGCAGCATTAAAGGCAGCAAAAAAGGGATGTCGGTCTTCGCAACTGGAAACCAGAGGGGCCGGACGAGGACACTCATCGAATGGACCAGGCCGTCGGTGAAGACGACGATCTTGTCGGCGTCGCCGTCGCCGTCACCGTCGCTCATCACGAGGACGCGGTCGGTAGGGTGCCCCTTGTAGCCTGCGGGGGGAAAGTGCGTGTTGCTCTCGATGGCGAAGACCCGGCCGCGATGGTCCACGTCCAACCCCGTCGGCGTCACGATCTGCGGATGTTCGGCGAAGAGTTCGATCGTCAGCCGCGGATCGACCGATTTGGGCGGCTCGTCCGCCCCGAACGCGAATCCAACCCGCAACACGACCAGAGCCAACCAAGGGTGTTTGAACATCCATGACATCCTGAAAACGGACTCGTTCGGGACGGGCCTGCCGACGCATGGCGGCCCGTCGTGGGAAGACTGGGAATCGGCAGGCAGCAGTCCACCACACGACCACCCGAACGGCAAGCAACCGCCGCGACTTTCCCGTGAAATGCAATTTGGTCCGCGCGAATCAAAAGGAGCGCGAATGAGGAGGGCTGCTGAAGAGGTGGCGAACGTGTGAGGTCACGTTCAAGGTAGGGTGCGTGGAGTCTTCAGAACGCACCCTACGCGCTGACACGCAGGCCAAACGCAAATCGAACCACGCCGCGATGCGATCAGGCCTTTCCCTTACGGTCGCCGGGGGGTTGCTTCCAGCCCTTCAGTTGCTGGCGCAGATCCTTCAGGCTGAGAGTCGGCGCGGGGAGCCGCAGTTGTGGCTCGACATCCGGCAGCGGGGCCTCGCCCGCTTCATGCACGTGGTGCAGCTCCTCTTCGAGTGTCTTCAGCCAGGCGGGGACATCTAGTCCCGAGCCGGAAGTCGTCGTGAGATATCCCTCGACCGCCGCCTGCATCGAGTGAAACGACGGGGAGTCGTGGCGGCCGGCATCGGCGTCTTCGCACGCCGGACGGATTTGCGCCAGCATGTGGTTGACCGCCAGCGGCTTCACAAACCGCTCCTGCAGATGGTTGGTCACCGACGGCAGCCGCATGCCGTATTTTTTCTGCAACGATTCTAGATCCTCGAGGTGACTCTCGGCCATTTCCTCGGTGCGCAGCGTGAACACGTCTTCCCAGATGATCGCGGCCTCGGGCTTCCCCTGGCGGGCGAGCACCTCGTGGGCGACGGCGACCGGCAGCAGGTTCCACGCATCGCGGTCGTACGAGGTTTCCAATCGCAGGAAGTCGAGCAGGCTGTAGAACTGCTCACCGTAATCGGACTGCGTGGTCGTCGTGTTGTATTCCAAGAAACGGTCGAACTTTTCGACCACCACCTGGTAAATCAGATGCAGTTGCTCGGCCGCTTCCTCGCGGTCGACCTTGCCATTCCGCAGGTCATCCAACAGGCGGACCGGATGCAGCGGGTCTTCGTTCTGTTCGAGGTATTCCAGGAATCTCGGCACTCCGCTGTGCAGGATCGCCCGCACGTTTCCCAGGGTGAGAACACGGGCGTTCAGGATGTCGGAACCGTACGTCTTGACGAACTTGGCGGTGTCCGTCCAGACCGAATCGATCTTGAGCGCCTCGACTGATGACAGGCGCATCGTGCTGCTGTGTTCCAGCCAGTCGTCCAGATACAACTCGACGATTTCGCCGACGACTTCAATCAGTTCCTCGTCCGTGAAGCGTCCCCCCTTCCAATCCCGCGACGCCCGCACGACGCATTCGAGCGTGTTGCGCAGCGCGATCCGGAACAGCCGGTCGAACTCGGTGACGGCCATGCCGCGCGGTCGCGAGACCCGCTCCATGTGCCGCGCGGTTCGCAGCAGATGCCACGTCTCGCGCAGCAGCCCGAGTTGCGGCAGGTGGGCCAGTAGGAAGCGGACCACCATCTGCTGTGATCGGGCCGCGAGGATTTGTTTGGGGTCGCCGCCATGTTCCAGCGGCACGTACAGCAGCGGCTTCCGCTGCAGTGATTTCAACAGTCCAGGCAAGACGCGGCGCACTTCTACCTCGTTGCGCTGCATGATCCCGCGGTACATGTCGATCACGCGGACATCTTCCGCGCTGCTGCGAACCGACTGGTCCTCGGGGGCCAGCGCGCAGGCCAGACACCACTGCGCCGACCGGCAACTGAGCCACGTGTTCAGCCCCGTTTGCACCAGGTACAGCTTGGCCTGCATTTGGGAATCGAATTCGACGTTCGAATCGTGCTCGCCCGACGATTCGCCGATGTCGCTCTTCCACAATTCGTCCATCAACCGGCCGAGATCGTTCTGCAGGCGCATCGAATGGTCGAGCCAGCGGCGCAATGATTCCGCCTGACCGGCCCGGTTCGCCCGCGCCTCGTTCGAGCCGTCCGCATCCATCACCAGTTCGCGTTCCACGGCCAGATTCGCGGCGAGTTGCCACAATTGGGCCACCATGCGCAGGAACTTCAGCCGGGGATCGAGACGCTTTTCCAATCGCTCGAATTCTGTGTCGCCGTCGGGACGGACCCGCTCGTCCATGATCTGGCCTTCCTGCCCGTCATCGGTGCTGTCGCGGTAGACGACTTCGTCATACGCGGCACCGAACAGTTCGTCTTCGTCATCCGATTTGTCGTCGGCATCGTGCGGTTCATCGAGATCCGGCTGCGGCCGGTCTTCCAGCCACGCGCCCGATTCCGCAGACTCTTCGACGATGACTCCCTGGCGGAAGACGGGGGACTGCCACAGTTCACCGGCGTTGGCTTCGAGATAGTCGAACATCCGCCGGACGATCGGCCACGGGTCTTCCTTCGACGAGGTTCCCTCTTCGGCGACCAGGCCCATCCACCACAGCATCAAGTCCTCAAACGAGAGATGCCCGGCTTCCAACCCCACCGTGTCGTGCTGGCTGAGCCACTGCATCAGCAGCCCGAGCGCCGCGACGCGGTCACGCCGTTCGAGCAGCGCCGAGACAACCTGCGCATACGCCTTGGACGATTGGAACTGATCGACGTGCGTTCGCCAGAAGGAAATGTCGCCCGCCGCTTCCCCGGCGTCGCGCCATTCGGCCAGAGCCCGCGCGACGTGCGATGCCGAATCGAGTTGCTCATGCGCGGCGACCCGCGGCAGATCCTCGACCGTCACCGTTCCGAAGCGGTCCCAGAACTGTGCGAGGCCTTCGTACCGGGCCGAGATGGTGGCTGTGATTTGCTTGTCACCCCGCGCCGCCGCCTCTTCCAGCGCCCGCGAATAAGCATCCAGCAGAGACTCCATGATGTGATACAGCATCTCGACCCGCTGGTCGGGGACGCTGTCTTCACGCGACGAGAACAACGGGAACAGACCTTGAAAACCGAGGACGTTCCAAGGATCGACCAGCGCGCCGCAGTCGATGCCGCGGTGCAGATAGTCTTCCGCCTCCTCCAGCAACCGCACCGTTTCCGTCAGCTTCCCCTGCTCGACGATGCGGCGGGCCGTGTGGGCCCGGCACAGGACTTCACACTCAAACCGCGCCGACGCACAGGGAATCACCGCCGCCTGACGCAGACTCGCCTCGGCATAGCCCATACGGGCGAACAGGTACGACAACTGCCGCCGCTGGACCTGCTGGGCTCCATATTGCGCGAGGAACATGTTCAGCGACTGACGCACGTGACCGAAGGGTTGGCGGGTGGTCTTGGCCTGCCGGGCCAGTCGCTTGGCGCGGGCTCCGGTGGCAGTCTGCACCAGCCGTGAATAGAACTCGTCCCGCTGTCGGGCCACGCGCGGAAGAAGCGATGACAGCGTGACGTTTGAATCGTGGCACTCGGGCCCGTCGCCGCTGATCGACGATGCCATCAGGATCGTGCCACAGAGCACGGCGGCGATGTCGAACAGTACCTCATCGGGATCGACGCGTTTCTGCTTGGCGGCCCAGTCCAGCAGGGCGTCCAAGATCACCTTGCGGACGACGAAGCGGCGGTAGCGCCCCTTGATGTCGATCTGATGCGGATCCCACTCGCCGAACAGATAGTTGGTGCGCTTGTTGGCCGGATGAATGTGATCGTGGGCGCGCAAGTCGACCGCCAGTTCGTCCATCAACTCGATGTTGAAGTACGCCTCGGACAGCACGTCGGCCGGCATCTGGCGCAGCAGTTCCAAGGCGCGCTCGACGACCGCGCGATACGGGCCGTTGACAACGCCCGCACCACGCAGAAAGAGGGGCAGGGGCCGGAATCTCTCATGCGGATACAGGTCCATCCGCTGACCGTTCTCCAAAACCGCGATGGGACGGTAGCCGACGAAGTCGTTCAATCGGTTCAACGCGCCGGTCACGATCCGATCCGACTCGTCCCACGGCGACCCCTGTTCCAGCACCGCTTCAAAAACTTTCGCCAGAAAGAACGGCTGCTGAAAGTCCTCGTCCTTCAGATGGAACAGCAGATCCCGGTGATGTTCGCGGTAGGCGGGCAGGGCGCGGTCGAACGTCAGCGCAATCACCTGCTCGGCCTGCGAACAATCGCCAAAGGTCGGCGACGTCAGATGCAACTCGGCCAAGACATGCCGCAGTGTGTCGGCCACCTGATTCCAAAGGACACCCAGCATCAATTCGTTGATGTTCCGCTCGAATTTCGGGTCCGGCCGACCGCCGGAGAAATTCAGATAGCCGAGTAGTTCCGTCGCGATCGCTGCATCTTGCGGGCGAATCTTCAAAGTAACTTTCCCCGATTCCCACGAATCTCTTGAGAGTTTGTTTTTCGCAAGCACAGGATACGGAACCCGCCAGAGGGTTCGCAAACCACCATTCCCCGAGATCCAGAAGTATTGAATCCCCGCGGCGATGCGTTCGCGGGGGTTTCTCTCAACTTGGCGGACGGCTTTGACGATTCTACCGAATGGGCCGCCTGTGACGACGGCATGCCCCGTGTGATTTTCGCCAAACCCACAAGAAGTCCTCACCAGACCGCCACAACAACCCGGTTTGACAGCGGGGAGCCCCGGTCGCGGAGGATCGGTCGATCCACCGCCGTGTTCAGATCGAAGTTCACCGAGGAATCAGTTCGCATGTCGAAAACGAAGTCCGCTCAGAATGTCAGGATCCTCGATCGTGTCATCAACGGCGTCGTGACGTCCCCTTGGCTGTGGGGGACGGCGGTCACGTTCGCGTTTTATGCGGCTCTGCCGTTCGTCCCGATCTATCAAGAAGCGATCGCCCATTATTTCACCGCCCACTGGATCGAGTACGCCACCACCGGCCTGTTCTTCATCGGGATCGCCACGCTGCTGATGAAGGCCGCGCGGATTCCGGCCGAGCGTGGTGCGCTGGCCGCCGATGTGCTGGAGGGTCTGAAACTGGAGGTGAACCTGGACGCCGTGAGGACCGCACAGGGGATCGACTCGCATCTCGATCTCGTCGCCCGTCGGTGCGAAGAATCGATGCTGGTCCGCCGGATTCGCGACGTCATCGACTACGTCGTCGGACGCCGGTCGGCGGACGGCCTGGAGGGGCACCTCAATTACTTGGCCGACCTGGCCTCGGGGCGGCTGCATGACGGGTATGCCCTGATCCGCACGATCACGTGGGCGGTTCCGATCCTCGGCTTCCTGGGGACGGTCATCGGGATCACGATGGCGATCGCCAACATCACCCCCGACCAGTTGCAATCATCGCTTCCAGAAGTGACTGCGGGACTGGCCGTCGCGTTCGACACCACGGCCTTGTCACTGGCGCTGTCGATGATCCTGGTGTTCGGCACATTCATCGTGGAACGGGCCGAGCAGCAGACGCTGGATGACATCGAAGACGTCGGGATCAAGCATCTGATTTGCCTGTTCCCGACCGCGGACACTCCCGCCAGCCCGCTGGCCGCCGCCGAAGCGGAAGCCGCCGCACACATGCTCAAGCGCACCGAGGGGATGATCAACTGGCAGATGGATCTTTGGCAGTCGTCACTGGAGTCGCTGCGGGAACGCTGGACATCGACGCTTGCCCGACAGCAGGAAGTGCTCGACCAGGCGTTTCAGTCCGGCTTGACGAATGCGCTGTCAGATCACGCCGAACAGTTGTCCGCCGCGCGCACCGAATTCGTCACCGCCTTCGAACAGTCGTCCTCGACCATCGCCCGACAAGTGGCGGAATCCCAAACGGCTTTGGTGGAGCAACAGGAACACAGTGCCGCATTGATCTCGCAAACATGGCAGTCCTTCCACGCCGACTTGGTCGAAGCGCGGGACGGACAGACGCTGTCGATGTCTCGATTAACGGAGTCTCTGACCGGCGCGGCGCTCGGCTGGAGCGACAAGCTGGAAGGCGCCACCCTGGCGATGACCGACCAGTTGCGGGAACTCCGTCAGCAGGGGGACACGCTGCTGAAGCTGACCGAGGAAGAATCGCAACTGGTCCGCCTCGAAGAACGGCTGGCCCAGAACCTGGACTCGGTGCGGGTGGTCGATTCGCTGGAAGAAACCCTGCTGAACCTGAACGCCGCCATCAACCTGATGACGGCCCGAGTCAAGGGAAAGGCCGCGTAGGTGGCGGGCGGAATTGGATGGGATTGAGAAGTGAGAAGTGAGAAATGAGAAGTGAGAAGTGAGCGGCCAGTGATCAGTGGTCAGTGATCAGACCTACAGCGCTGACCGGACAGCGGTCGTGGTGGTTTTAGCCCGGAGGGCGGCAGATGGTAGCCCACGGCGCGAGCCGTGGGGAATCGTCGACAGCCTCCCACAGCCCGGAGGGCGACACATCGAAGGAAGTGAAACGGGCTCTCCGCCATTCCTGTTGAAAGTTGTTTGACGTGAGCGGCAAGGCGCTAGCCGCCGGTGTTTTCCAGCAGTCCGGCGGCTAGCGCCTTGCCGCTCAC
>JANMLE010001233.1:0-2782 GCA_031372385.1 Planctomycetota bacterium
TTCACCGACGATCGTCCGGGGGCTGACGCCGCCCTCACCTGACACCAAACGCACAACTCGGTGAAGTCGAGCGAACTCATTCATTGAACGAACAGGAACTCGCGCGTGTTGACCAGCGCCCAGATCACGTTGCCATAGCCCGCGTCGCCATGCGACTTGATCTCCGACTGAGCCGCCTGCCGTTCGGCGACTGTCGGTTTGCGGGCCAGGATGCTGAGGAAAATGACGTCGATCCGGGCGTCGGACGATTTCTCGGAGGTGACGTTCCTGACCATCAGCGATTCGGGTTCGAGCAGCATGTGCGTGATCGGACCGTTGAACATCTGCAGCACCTGGGGCACCGATCCGTCTTCGGACGAGACCTCGATCGCCTCCCGGTCCGACTGCCCGAACTGCCGCAGGAAGTGACCCGGTGGCTGCGGTGACGGCAACTCGGAGGCCCTGACGAGCAGTTGTCCCTTGTAGCTGTACGGCTTGTTCCGCGCCTCGCGCGACTTCTTGATGTCGGACGACGCCAGCTCCTGACTGTGCTCGTAGATCACTTGGGCCGATGTCTTCGCGAGGTCGATGTTGAGCAGCTTCGCCTCCACGCGCGCCGGCTCCTTCTGGTACTCGTCCGGCTTGGTCACGGCCAGGGTAATGAAGCTGTCCCAGACTTGTTCGGCCGTCATGCGCCGCAGCAGCGGTCCGGGAAAATGGTACTCGTCACCGGGCGTGACCTCGGCATGAGTCGCCTCGCGCTGGTATGCCTTGGTGTTGCAGACGATCCGCAGGTACTCCTTCAGGTCGAACTTCACGCGGACCATTTCAGACGTCAGGAAGTCCGTCAGTTCCGGGTTCTCCGGCTGGCTGTCGTCCCTCAGATCGTCGACCGGTTCGATCAGTCCCGCCCCGAACAGCCGCTTCCACAATCGATTGGCAATCGTCTTCGCAAAGCGAGGATTTTCCGGTGACGTCATCCACTTGGCGAACGCGACGCGCGGCGTCACTCCCTTTTCGATTTTCGCGGGCGGACCGAAGATGGTCTTGGGACTCACCGGCTGCTTCGGCTTGCCGTCGTCATATTGGTAGTCGTGCGGCAGGACGAGTTTCGCCCCGTTGTCGTGGACTTCGAACAGGTTGCCGAACAGGAAGCGGTTGTACTTGCCGCCGCCGTCGAATTTCTCATCGACCTTCTTCATCTCGTCGCGCAACTTGTTGACGACATTGCCGCCGCCGAACTTCTTGTCGCCCGCGCCACGGCGTGTGGCCGTCCCAAATGTGAATGCGGCCATTTCGTAGAACTCGCGCTGCGTCCAGCGGTCGAACGGATGATTGTGACACTGGGCGCAGCCGATCTGAGTCCCCAGGAAGATCCGCACCGTGTTGTTCATCGCATCCAGCGGCATCCCCGAATCGCGCAGGATGTAGCCCGATGCCGGGTTGTCCCAGATCTTCCCCTCCGCCGTCAGCATTTCGTACACGAACTGATCGTAGGGCTTGTTGGTCTCCAGGCTCTCCTTGACCCATTCGCAATACGGCTTGCCGGGAACGTTGTTGGTGATCTGGTTGTCCTTCAGCCGCAGGATGTCGGCCCAATAGTTGTAGAAGTTGCTCGAATACCCTTCCTGGCTGAGCAGCAGATCAATCAGCTTGGCCTTCTTCTCGGTGTCGCTGTTCGCCACGAACAGGCGCACCTGCTTGTAGGTGGGGATCGTCCCGGCCAAATCGAGATAGACCCGGCGGACAAACTGTTCGTCGCTGGCGGTCGGGTTGGGCGTGACCTTGAACTTCTTGGTGTTCGCGTCCATCAACCCGTCGACTTTGGCGGCCGATGCCAGCGCCCTCGGCCGCGTGCTGGTGCTGACCGCCGTGACATGGACCTTGCGTTCGGGGACAGACACAGCCGGCTCGGGCTTCTTGGGCGGAGCCTTCACGTTCTTGTTGGCCTGGGCCAGGACCGGCGAAGTCCCGTGATCCATGACTCCCCAGCCACAAACCAAAACCAGCGCGACAAGTGCGGATACCGACAAGCGACGAATAGCCATGAATCGAACCTTCCAACAAACGCCGATCATTCATGCCTCACGCGGCCATGTGTGAGACGTTTTCGTTTAACCGAGTGGGCATCACCCGGAGCCAACGGCGACGGGATCGCGCCAGCCCGCACAAACCCGGATCCCTGACAAGAACGGTGGGAATCCTACCATTCACAATTCTCAGATGCGATCACCGGATTTGTGCATTCCCGTCAGGATCACCGGCCATGCGGGTCGTGACCCACGCGGTGGCACGAAGAGGATCGTCATGAGGCCGCCGCGGAACCGCTGGCTTTGCCTGTTCGATTCGCGGCGGCTAACATGCTCGCCAGCGGTCCGCAGACTGTTCTGCCGCCGACTTCGAATTGACCTCCACACGAACAGCAGAGTCCGATGGCCGACTACACCAAATACGATCCGCGCATGGATTCGCTCGTGATGGAATCCGTCACCCACTGGGATCCCTCCGTGGGGAAGCTGTCCGACGAAGACAAGGCGTTTCTCGCGCGGACCGTGCATCAGTCGCCCGAGAAGGCGGCGAAGGTCGCGTACAACCGGTCGCACACCGGCTTCACGCGCGAGATCACGGTCACGGTGGAAGACATCGCCCGGATCTACGACGAGCAAACCGCCGGCCGCGCTTGAACCGGAGACGCTGCCCGAGAAGCTACCGTCGCGAGGGGGTCGGGAGTCTTTTTCATGCCGCAACACCTCGATTTGAGCCATTTTTAGCGGCGTTGTGCGGCATGAAAAAGACTCCCGAC
>JANMLE010001275.1:0-3189 GCA_031372385.1 Planctomycetota bacterium
CATGTCGATGTGGCTGGGCCCGCCCGCCTGCCAGACGAGAATCACCGACTTGCGCTTCGCGGACGATCCCGCCTCCTTCGCGACTGCTTCACCGCGCAGCAGGTTCGGCAGCGACAGGCCGCCGACCGCCAGACTGCCGACTCGCAAGAAGTTCCGCCGGGAAACCCCGTCACAGGTCCGATTCGTCGAGCCAAGAATGTCGAGCATGATTAGGGCCTCAATCTGATCGAGTGGACTGACTGAGTCGTCAGCTTGTCATCAATGTTAATTGCGGAGTGATCTCGACGGGAGACCACTCGATTCCTAACGGGGGGACTGTTCCGTGTCCGTCACGAGTCCGACAACCCGCGTGTACCAGCGTCCGTTGTCAAAGATCCAACGTTCGCGGAACACATGAAAGTCCTCAAGCCGGTCGCGCCAGATCACCGACGCGTAGGCGAACGGTCGCTGGTCGTGTTTGCCCGTGTGAATTTCGCCAATGTCGATCAAGAGGATCGTGACCTCGCCGTACCGTTGTTTGAACGTCATCAGGGAATCTCGGTAGACGTCGAAGTCGACCTTCCCGGCCGCGAGAAGTTTGGGGTCGATGCGGTGGTGGCAAAGTTCCCACTTCTCCTTTTGAAAGTTGTCATAGAAACCGCGAATCGCCCGGCGAAGTGAGACCAACGGAGCGGACTGCGCCGATGGACGAACACCGCGCCGCGCGCGAGTGGCCGGTTGGGTGGCTTTCTTGGGAATCGCAGAACGTGTGGCCATGACGTCAAACCTCTCCGGACGACCGATGCGGGTTGAACCATTTGCCCGATCGGGGGTCGCGATCCGCACTGATCTTCACTTCTGTTCCATCGGGCGTGCGATAAACAACATACCAACGCTTCCATCCCCACTGACCATCCGGTGCTTTCTTCGTGGCACCATTCTCAAAGAACGAAACCAAATCCCAGTTCCAAGCCGCTTCGAATTCGGGAAGCCCTTCCCAAGGTTCGTCCCACAGTTCATGAATCGGCATCTTCTCGTGTCGCTCCGGGAGGGATCGTCCATCCGCGTCACTGCTCCTTCATTTCTTCAGTGGTCTTCAAATCCGCCAGTATTTCTTGCCGCGTTACTTCGCCCGAAAACCGTCGCGGGTTTCCACACATCCAACAGGAACATGGAACTTTTGTTTGGGCGTGAATCCCAACCGATCTGTCTGTCACGGGTTTGATCCATTCCCCAAGCTTCCGGCGAGCCAACTGCTTGGCCCGTTGTTGCTGCAATCGACGAATCGCTCGTCCGTTCATGACAGCGGCCCCACACGGTCTATTGATTGAACAGAACCTCCCTCGAATTCAACAGCGTCCACAGCCATCAACTTGCCGTTGCCATTGCATCTCGTCGAACGTAAACGGTGCCCTCTTTTTCGAGGGCGGCCACGTTCCCGTGTTTCGCCAATTCTCGGACCCGTTCGATCCGCCGGATCGTTTCGACCCGATAGCACGGTTCGTCCGGATCGTTCGGGTAGTAAATCACCTCGACTTCGACTGCCACGATGTAATCGCCACCGGCAACCAATTCCGTTTTTGTCTCGGTCCGAGGCGGCGGAATCGGCTGGCCGACCCAGCGCTGCCGTTCACGCTCGCATCGTTCCGCAAACAATTCGTCAGCGGTCTGTTCTTGTGGCATGTTCACTTCGGTTTCACCTCAGTCGAAGAAATGCGCTGTCACGACCAATGCTTCGTCGTACAGGATGACATACGACCACACGACATTGACGCGCGTCCCGTCCGCCAACTCTTGCTCAACTTCAATCGATGGATTTGGTTCGTCAGACAGCCGCACATCGGTGACATTTCCGGCTTCCAAACCCGCCTCAAGCTGCCAACTGACGATGCCTCGCTGTTCAATCCGTTTCTTCGCATGAGATGAAAGGCCCCATCGTCCGGCCGCCACCGCCTGACGAATCGCATCCACCAATTTCATCTGCGGCATCAACCCGGCTCCGCCTCAATGGCCTCAATGATTGAACAGAAACTCCCTCGAATTCAACAGCGTCCACAGCAAATCTTCCACGGCCTTCCGCGGCTCCGCGTCGCCGTCGATGTAACCGGCGGCGGTGACGATCTCCTGCGGCGTGGGATGGCGGGAAAACGTCGCGAGGTATAGCTCCTCAATCATTTGGGGGGTAGAGCGTTTCGCCTCGAACAGCTTGGCGATCCGGGCGTTGCCGCCTTGCAGCTTCCCTTCGACCTCGTCCGAATTCGACAGCAGCAGCACCTGCGACAGCGTGGCGCTGGTCGAGCGTTCGCACTCGCAGCCGCTGACTCGCTTTGGCCGGTCAAACGTGTCGAGGAAGTACGAGCCGAACCGTTCGTGCGGCAGATCGATCGCGCGGGAGTCGGCGCTCATGTTGCTGAAGTTCGTCTTGAACCCGGTCGCCTGTTCGACCGCATCGTGCGCGACTTCGGCCGGCAGTCGACGGGCGTAGAACCGGGCGAAATTCTGCTGGTCCTTGCGGTTGTCGTCGGTCGGGTCCGACGACAATTGATAGGCCTGACTCTGCACCATCAGGCGGATCATGTGCTTGACGTCGAACTTGTGGTCGCGGAATTCCTTGGCGAGCGCGTCCAACAATTCAGGGTTCGACGGCGGGTTCGTTTCCCGCAGATCGTCGACTTCATGGACCAGACCTCGGCCGAAGAAATGGCCCCACAACCGGTTGACCATCGTCTTCGAGAAGAACGGGTTCTCGGGCTTGGCCATCCAGTCGACGAGCGCGTGCCGCGGATCTTCCTCGGCGGTGAACTTGGCGACGGCACCGTCCAGGTACTTCGGTTCGATCTGCTGACCCGTGATCGGATGCCGCTCGCTGAGAGTGACATTTGGCGACGTGAAGTACGGCGGCGGTTCACCGAAGTTCTTACGCCCCAGCCGTGTGTAGAAGCCGGCCAGGCCGTAGTAGTCATCCTGAGTGAACCGCTCGTACGGATGATGGTGGCATTTGGCGCATTGCAGCCGCAGTCCGAGAAACACCTGCGCGGTGTCGGCCGTCACCTGGTGCAACTGATCGTCGCGCGACTGCCAGAACCAGTTGATCGCGGGAGCGTCGGCCCATTCGCCACTCGCCGCAACGACACCTCGCACGAATTCGTCGTACGGGCGGTTGCGGGCGATCATGTCCTTCAGCCAGTTGTGAAACGCATACGACGCCCG
>JANMLE010001319.1:0-5206 GCA_031372385.1 Planctomycetota bacterium
ACGGAACGAATGACCCAGGGCGGCGCTCGCATTCGCTCGCTTGCCCTGGGCTGGTTTCCGAGGCCCCCTCGGGGCGAAAACGGTAATAGCGCAACTTCAAAAAGCGTGAGCGAGGGCGTGGCCTCAACACCGTTCATGAACCGGACAGCGCCCGCTCCAGATGCCAACTGGAGATCGCCAACTCCCGCTTCAATCGATCGTATTCGAGTCGCCGGGCATCCGCGTCTGGCGTGGCAGCTCGCCGAACCGCGCGCAGCAACACGTTTTTCGGCGTGTGTTCCATGTCGATGAATTCCAGGATCTGCGTTTGATAGCCGTGGACATCCAGCAGGCGGGCGCGCAGCGCATCGGTGGCCATCGCCGCGAACCGGTCGCGGAAGATGCCGTACCCGGTCAGTCCCGGTAGGACGTCGCCATCGAGCAGATTGTTCAACTCGTGCTGGCAGCAGGGGACTGCGAGGATCGCTTCGCATTGCCAGCGGATTGCACCCGCCAGCGCATCGTCGGTCGCGGTGTCACAGGCATGCAGCGAGACCGCCAAATGAACATGCCCGGCCGGCTGGAACGACTCGATCCGGCCGACTTCGAACTGCAACCCCCGGCAACCGAGAATCCTCGCGATCCGACTGCAATCGGCGATCACATCCGGCTTCACATCCAGTCCGACGATCGACACGTCGCGGTGGTGAATCCGCGTCAGCAGGTGGTACAGAGCGAACGTCAAATAACTCTTGCCACAGCCGAAGTCGACAACATGCAGCGTCCCTGCGGCCGGCAGATCCGGCAGCAGGTCGTTGACGAACTCCAGATAGCGGTTGATCTGGCGGAACTTGCTGTACATCGCCGACCGGATCTGTCCGTTGGGCAGCATCACGCCGATTTCGATCAGGAATGGACAGGGGACACCGGCGGGAATCAGGTACTGCTTCTCGCGGTTGTGGCTGAGATCCGGCGCGGCCTTCAGCGTCGGCTTCGACTTCTTCATCCGCACCTGGCCGCTGCGGTGCCGCTTGTAACTCAGGTCTTCCAACGTGGTGAACAGGTGCGCATCGGCGAACGAGACGCAGAACACCGCGGCAACGCGCTGCTGCAGTTCCGCGTCGGACAAGTTTTCGTGGTGCTCCTGCGACCCGATGCGCGACGTCCATTGATACCGGGTTTCGTCGCGCAGCAGGATCGGACGGACCGAGACCTTGGGTGATCCCCCCACCATCGGCGAGAGCGGCTGGCTGAGTGTCAGCCGCAGGAAGGTGTCGTCGCGGAGGGAAATGCCGAGTGATTCGGTGAGGGAACTCATGTCGCGGGCAGTCCAATCGGGGGGTGCTGTGAATCGTGAGGGACAGTTTGTACGATGCCGCCCCCGCGACGGATAGTCACGCCGGTCGCGGCCGATTCCTTCGTTGCCGTGTGTGAAGCGAAGGATCAGTGATCGCAAAGTCGAGATCTGAAATTGGTTTGAGAATCGCTGACCCCGCCGGATTGCAGGCGCTGCCGTATTTGCCCCGAAGGGGCAGAGGAAACCAGCCCAGGGCAAGCTCGCTCGGCGAGCGCCGCCCTGGGATCGGCGGTCCAACGAATCGATGTGCCCTGAAGGGGCACGGGAGGTCTGGGCGTTCCGTGGCCCTTTCAGGGCAGACATCCGTGGTGTGGCTGTTACCCAGGGCGGCGCTCGCTGAGCGAGCTTGCCCTGGGCTGATTTCCGTCGGCCCCGTCGGGGCGAAGAACATGGCACCTGCAATCCGTAAGAGTCAAGAGAATCGAGATGTCCGCCGACTCGCCCGCTTCATTCACCGTGCGTCGCGCCACCGTTCAGGATGTCGACGCGCTGCATGCCTTCATCGAACCGTTTGTCACGCAGGGGCGACTGCTTCCCCGGACGCAGGACGAACTGGAAGACCTCACGCAAGACGGGTTTCTTGCCGAGGCGGACGGACGGATCGTCGGCTTTGCCGCGCTGGAGATCTATTCGAACAAGCTGGCCGAACTGCGCAGCCTGGCGGTCTCCGCGGATTGTCAGGGCCGCGGCATCGGCAAGGCGCTGGTGCAGGCGTGCGTTGAGTTGGCCCGCACGAAACGGGTGTTCGAGGTGATGGCGATCACGTCGTCGGACGAGTTCTTCCAGCGGTGCGGCTTCGATTTCACACTGCCCGGTGAAAAGAAGGCGGTCTTTCTACAGACGCGCGAATCGTACTGATGAACACCCGACCCCACTTCGTCGACGACCCCTCTTCGTCAGTCGACATACAGCGCGGCGTTGCCGATCAACAGCAACTGGCTCAGGTCCGTCCACGCGCGGGCGGCGGGGTCCGGCTGGCCCTGGTATTCGTGCGTTTGCGTCTGCAAGAACTTCGTGCTGGCTGAGATGTCGTCGTCGGTGGGTGCGCGTCCCGTGGCGAGCAGAAACAGCTTCTGAATTCGTGCGGAGTCACTGGAAGATTCGGTCTGCAAGCGACCCGTCAGGCGTGTGGCGCGGGCGATGACAAAGTCCGAGTTCAACAGGCTGAGTGATTGCAGCGGCATGGTCGAGCGCGGGCGGCGCGTGCTGTTGAAGACGATGCTCGGCGCGTCAAACACCTGCAACAGGCTGTGAATCTGCGTGCGCTTCTGTTGCAGATAGATCGACCGCCGGCGCGAGCCGGGGTTGTCTTCGGGAATGATCGTCTCACCCGATCCCGTTCTGGATGTGGCGATGTACGGACCATACATCCGGTCATCCAGATCGCCCGCTGCGGCCAGCAGCAAATCGCGGATCGCTTCGGCGTCCAAGCGGCGAACCGGAAACCGCGACAACCGCCGCGCGTCGGGATCGAGCATCAGACGCCGCTCGTCCGCGGCACTCGCCTGGCGATAGGTGGACGAATGAACGATCCGCCGCGCGACCTGCTTGGCACTCCAACCGGACCGGACAAATTGCGCGGCGAGCCAGTCGAGCAGTTCCGGATGCGATGGCGGCGAACCACTCAGGCCGAAGTTGTCCGGCGTCGCGACGATGCCGGTGCCGAAGTGATGTTGCCACAGCCGATTCACATGAACTCGTGCCAGCAACGCCGAGCGGGGTGACTGCGGCTCGGTGATCCAATCGGCAAACTCCAGGCGGCGTCCGCTGCCGCGCGGTCGAACGGCGTCAGGTCGTGCGGGTGGGGAGACTCGATTCCCCAGAAACGCAAATCCACCCGGCTCAACTTCGTCGCCGGGCGAATTGTAATTGCCGCGCAACAAGAGACGCACGTTCGGGGGCGGGTCGACAACATCAGTCGTCCAGGCGATCCGGCCGGGTCGTGATGTCCCCAGAGTCGCCTTGCGCTTTTGAGCGTCATCCAGCGGTTGACGCTTTGCTTTGAGTTGTTTCAGGAACTCGGCCAGCGGATCACCGGGATCTGTCGGCGCGAAGGATTCGACTGTCACGTTGTCGACCACAAAGCTGCGCCCGCAGCAGAATTCAAAGCCGAATCCCCCTTTCGGCAGATCGGCCTCGGCGAGCGTGATCGTCTTCTCCTCGACTTGCCAGTCCACCAAATGTTGCAGTAGGAACTTGCCGTCCCCCTTGTTGGTAATCCTCACGCCGTAGTTGCGTCCGGGGACATATCCCGTCGTCCCGATCACGCCGACTTGCCGTGAATCGGTGCCGGGGTAGTCGACAAGCACCGCCGTGCCGGACGACGGATGACCGTCGACGAGGATGTTTCCGCCCGGCGTTGGGCTGTTGTCGTTGAAGTCGTGCAACGCCAGAAAGTATCCGAGGCGCTCGGCCGGCTTCGATTCGCCGATGTGATGATCGACGAGATCAAATGTCGCCTGGATCGACGCTCCGACAACGTCGGGCGTCCAGTCGAAGGCGTCGCGCGTCGACAGCCACTTGTCTCCGCCCGGGCCTCCCTCGAACAAGTTCAGCCGACCGTCGACGATGATCGCTCCCGGAGCGTCCTGCGAATTCAGGTTCACCGCGGCCGTTCCCCCCGGCATGTCGTCGCCGGGTGCGGTGTTGCTCCACTTCATCGACAGTGCTTCCGGTTTCGCATCGAACGCATCAGAGAACAGGACCGTCCCGCGCGGCCGATGCTGTTTGACCCACTCGGTGATTTCGTTCGACAGCCGGTTGATATCGGCATCGGCTCCGGCGACCGCAGCCTGCCACGCTTCAAACTCACCGGGCCGACTGGCGTACACGAAGCGGTCGTTCGGTTTGACCCACTGATCGGGCGGGAACGCCGGAATCAGGACGGCTTGAAAGCGGTAGTAGTCGCGCTGCGTCAACGGTTCGAATTTGTGGTCGTGACACTTCGCACATTGGATCGTCAGGCCGAGCAGACCGGTGGAGACATTCTGCATGGCGGTTTCCAGCACGGTGTAACGATCGACGCGCACTTCATCGGGATTGCCGTCGCTCTCACCCGAACCGTCCTGACCACAGCGCAGGTAATGCGTCGCCTCCAGCAATTCGATGCGGCGCGACGGATCGAACGCTGCGACCGTCGAGAGATCCGCCGTCTCGCCGTTCTTGGCGGAGACACCGGCGATCTCGTCGCCGGCAATCTGCTCGCGCACGAACTGGTTGAACGGACGATCGTCGTTGACGGCGCGGATCACATAGTCGCGGTAGCGATACGCCAGCGGACGGTCGCTGTCGGCGCTGAAGTAACCGTTCGAATCGGCGTAGCCCGCCGCATCAAGCCACAGTTTGCCGAGCCGTTCGCCGAAGTGGGGCGACGCCAGATACCGATCGACCATGCGCTCGTAGGCATCGGGATGCGGATCGGCTTGGAACTCTGCGATTGCTTCGGGATCGGGAGGCAGCCCGGTCAGATCGAAGCTGACGCGGCGGATCAGCGTTGCCCGGTCGGCCTGCGACCAAGGCTATGACCGTGGCAACCGCGAGAGCGGACGTCAGACGAAATTGATGCAACATGAGTATCCCTTAATTTGTCCGAATGCTTGGGTTTTCGCGGGCGACGCGCTTCCCCGTGCCGCTCGAGACAGAACTACAGGACGTGCGGAAACATCCGGTTTGCGCGATAGTTCAATTCTGTTGGTTGGTTTATTTTTCCTGGAAAATGTGCCGATTTACCAACGTGTGAGGATCTCGGGCCAGACCCGGGCCAGACCCTCCGTTCCCACCATCACCCTCTCGGCAAGGTGAGGCTCCACATCTTGCCCTGCGCCACTGATCAATCGCGGCGGCGCATTTCGTGCTCGGCGATGGCGCGGC
>JANMLE010001377.1:0-9082 GCA_031372385.1 Planctomycetota bacterium
CGGACAAGATCGAAAACCCCGCCATCGAGCCGCATCCGAAGAAGGGCCGTTATCTGCCGGAGACGTTGTACAGCGTCTTCACGTTCCATCCCAAGGAGCTCACGCTGCCCGGCACGGAACGCCAATCGAAGGTGAACTACACCTTCACCATGTACGCCCGGCAGAACGCCAACATCCAGGCGATCGTGCTGGTGGTCCTGCCGGACAACATCGCGCAGCAGGAGAAACTGGTCGACCGGATTCCGATGATGCTGGAACACTTCCACATCACCAAGGCCGAGCCAAAGACCGCACCCCAACCTGGAACCGCCCCCACCAGCAGCCCCGCGGGCTTCTGAGCGCCCGGCTGACGGGCCGGCAATGCTCCGCCAGGCCAACGTCGCCATCATCGCTCCGCGTGATGAGCCGTACACAACTGGACGCATGATTCCACAAGGCGCATCGCGCGGAACGACGTCTATTTCGACAAACAGACCAAGCGTCTGGCCCGCATCGACTGGCGGGCCTACCAAATCGACTTCGACGACCGGAAAGAGACCGACGGCTTCAAGTACCCCGCCAAGTCCTTCGTCCGCCGCAAGGACGGATCGCTCCACCTGCGAACCGAGTTCCTGTTGCTGGAACGACTGGCCGAATTGCCAACAGTGCTGAAGCCGTAGGAGGTCGCCCGTCCCACCGTCGCGGCGATTGGCGTCGGTCGAGGAACTCGTTACCCTTCACGCCCGGTGCGGCCCAATGCGGCTGCCTCTTGTTCTTCCATAACTCATCCGACAGATCCTCGCACCGCGCGGCGGAATGCGATGCGGCTGATCGAGTCTTGCATGACTGACTTCCCATGAGCCGTATCGAACTGATTGCCACCGCCGCCTTTGGAATTGAATCGATCGTCGCGCGCGAACTGGCGGAATTGGGCTACCACGACCAGCGCGTGGAAGACGGCCGGGTGACGTTTGTCGGTGACGAACTGGCGATCTGCCGGTGCAATCTCTGGCTCCGTTCGGCGGATCGGGTGCTGGTGAAGGTCGGCGCGTTTCCCGCCCACGACTTCGATGCGTTGTTCCAACAGGTGATGGCCCTGCCGTGGTCGCAATGGCTCTCCGCCGATGCGAAGTTTCCCGTCAGCGGCAAGTCGGTCCGGTCCATGCTGCACAACGAACCGAGCATCCAGAGTGTCACCAAGAAGGCGATTGTCGAGAGCCTGAAGACCAGCTATCCGCGCCACTGGTTCAATGAAGACGGACCCGAGTTTCCGATTGAAGTGGCGATCCTCAAGGACTGGGTGACGATCAGCATCGACACCTCGGGGGCCGGGCTGCACAAGCGGGGATACCGCCCGGAAGGGGGGGCGGCCCCGCTGCGGGAAACGACCGCGGCGGCTCTTGTCCTGCTCAGCTATTGGAACCGCGACCGACCCTTCATCGATCCGTTCTGCGGATCAGCCACGATTCCGATCGAGGCGGCGATGATCGCCCGCGACAAGGCCCCCGGCGGGAACCGCAGTTTTCAATGCGAACAGTGGCCGCACATCACCCGCGAGCACTGGAAACAGGCGCGGGACGAAGTCCGCGACCGGCTGGGACCGAAGCCACGGTTCGCACTGCAGGCCAGCGACATCGACGGCCGGGTGCTGCGGATCGCCGAACGGAACGCGATGGAGGCGGGTGTCGGCAGCGACATCGAGTTCAAGCAGATGGACGTGCTCGAATTGAAAACCACGCGAGAATTTGGCTGCATCATCACCAATCCGCCGTATGGAGTCCGACTGGAGGACGACGAGTCGGCCGGCGCGATGTATGACGATTTGGCCGATGCCGTCGAGCCGCTCACGACCTGGTCAATCTACGTGCTGACCTCGCATCCCGGCTTTGAACGCTTTTTCCGCCGCAAGGCCGACCGTCGCCGAAAGCTCTACAACGGCCGGCTGGAATGCCACTACTTCCAGTACATCGGCCCCAGGCCGCCGGGTGAGAGTTCATCACCCGAGCCAACAGACATGGACTCGAACCAATAGCAAAACAGGCCCGACACAATCGTGCCGGGCATGGAAGATTCGCGGTTTGAATTCGCGGTTTACCGCAGGTCGATGTTGGGATCCGGATCCCAGCCGGCGACCGAGGCGTCGGGAGCCAGGACATAGATCTCGACGCGGCGATTGCGGGCGCGGGAGGACTCGGTCTTGTTCGGTTCGACGGGTTGATGCATGCCGTACCCGGAGACTCCCATCCGCGTTTCCGCGATCCCGGACTTGCGGAGCGTTCGCAGTACGGACAGGGCCCGGTGGGCCGACAAGCCCATGTTGTCCTGATGCTTCTCCTGCGTCGGCTTTTTCGAAACCGCGCGGTCATCCGTGTGTCCGGAAACCAGCACCTTCAGGTGCTTCGCGTCGGACTGGTTCATGATGCTCGCGAACTCGCTGATCACCTTGATCGCTTCCGGACGAATCTCGTCGCTGCCCGAATTGAACAGCAGGTCGGTCGAGAACTTGCTGACACCCGTCTGCGCGTCAAACTCGAAGTCCGGATACTTGTCCTTCAGCCTCTTCAACCGCAGAGTGGCGTCTTCCGACAACGGACTGTTTCCGGTCCGGCTGCTCGCCAGGATGTTTCGCATCTGATCCTCAAGCTGTCCGTTGGATGCCTGCAGATTCTGCAGCCGGGCGTTGGCCGCATCCAGTCCCTGCTTGGCGGCGAGATACTGTTGTTCGAGCCGGGCCTTTTCGGCGGCGAGCTGGGATTGAGTCATCCCCAGGCCGTTCCGTTCCATCGCGAGCTGGCGGTTCTGCTCGTACAGTTGATGGGCGCGAAGCTGGCTCTGACGCAGTGCATTTCGCGGGGCATGATTGCACCCCACGGCGGACAGCGCCGCGAGCGACAGGGACAACAGCAGACAAGTCCGAATGCAGGTTGACATCGAGAACTCCTCGGCAAATGGCGCGGACCGCGACACTCGCACCCGGCAACGCCGCGAATTCAACGGCGGTGAAACGGATTCACAGCACGTGACTTCGCACCGTCACAAGTGGGGTGACGCCACAGCCATCGTTCAGTTGATGTTTGGAAAGGCGGAGAAAGAAACCACAGACGGGCCAGCGAGCGATGGCTGTCAGACACGATCGTCGTTCCCGCGACGATCGGCGTCTGGCAGGTGCCATCGCGGGGCGGGTTATAGTTGCGGAGAAATGAGATGCCAAGGGGAACCATGAGCAAAAGACCGGGTTCCGCGGCCCTTTCGAGGCAAATGGCGGGGCACCGCAACTGGTTCCGGCGAATGCTGCCGATCACACAGCGATGCATTCGCAATTGGTGCGAAGAAGCCCCGCGATTCTTGCGAATTCACGGGGCGGATGCGGTCGCGGCCATCCGCGGCAACCTGCGGTCAAACAGGCGGTCGCATCACTTGAACAGGTCGCCCATCTTGTCGATCAGTTCGCCCTGATACACCGGCCTGTCGCCGGCCCAAGTGGTCCGCAGCAAGTCGACCGACATGAGTGCCCCGACGAGCAGAAACAGCGTCGAAGCCAGCAGTCCCAGGAAGAACCCGGTCTCCCATTCGACTTCCTGCGGTGCGGCGATCTTTCCGGCTGCGGGAGCACCGAATCCGATCCGGCTGGCACCCGATTCGAAGCCCTCATCGAACTCGTCGTCATCGGATTCAAACGCGTCGAGATCTTCGAGTTCGTCGTCCTCGCCGAGAACCTCGTCGCTGACTTCCAGTTCGTCATCCTCAAACTCGTCCGCCGCCTCGCCGTCTTCCTCCAGGTCGAACATCGACTCGTCGACGGACTTCCGGCCCTTCTTGACGACGGTGGCGGAGGTCTGATCGGTGTCCTCGTCATCAAACATGATGACGCTGGTTTCCCCGTTGTCGTCGTCATCCGACAACAGCGGCACGTCCATCGTGGCGTTCAGGTCGTCATCCTGCAGCAGCATCGGCGAGGTGGCACCCAAGTCGTCCGAGCTGTCGCGGTCACGGGCCAGCAACATCGGTGCGGTGGAATCCAGATCATCCGCCGTCTTGCCGCGTCCCTTCAGGTTCTTGCTGCTGCCCCCCTTCAGCTTCGGGCTGCTACGAGCGCTGCGCACCTTCATGCCACTGTCGTCAGCCAGGGTGATCGAACTGTCGCCGTGATCCAGCGTCAGACCGCTGTCCCCTTCCAAAAGAATCCCGCTGTCAGCCGGTGCCTGAAGCTGGATGCCGCTGTCGTCGTTGAACAGGCGAATCCCGCTGTCGCCGCCGAGTTGAATTCCACTGTCTGTGGGAAGCGTGATTCCAGGATCGTCATCGAACAGCGCCGACCCGCTGTTCGAATCGTCACTGTCAAAGTCCAGGCTGTCCTTCCGGGACGGCAGCAGAGCCACATCGCTGTCGCTGGTGGATTCGGATTTCTTTTTTCCCCGCGGCCCCTGCTGGATCAGCTTGACATCACTGTCGCTGTCGCTGAGGGGGACGAGTCTCACGTCACTGTCCGTCTTGGCCAACCGGACATCGCTATCGGAATCACTCATCCGCTTGGAGGGATTCACCAACTTGACGTCGCTGTCGGAATCGGTCTTCAGTTTGGGATTAACGAGTTTGACGTCGCTGTCGCTGTCGGGTTTCAGCCGCGGTCCGGAGTCGCCGATCAGTTTGACATCGCTGTCGGACTGGCCCGGGTCCAGGACCGGCAGTTCGCCGCTGCTTCCGGTCAGCCCCCCCTTCAGATCATCATCCATGACCAGGCGGACATCGCTGTCGGACGATGATCCGCGTCCCTTCCGAATGACGGTGGCCTGGCGTCCGAGTGCGTCATCGTCGTCTTCGTAGATCGCCACATCGGGATCGGAATCCGGCTGCCGGCGTCGGGCAAATTCTTCGATGTCTTCGGACCGGAATTTCCAAGTTCCGCGATCGGCGAATCCCCGAACCTCACCCTTTTCGCGCAGACGGATTAATTCGTCCGGCTTGATCTTCAGCAGTGCGGCAGCCTCTTCGAGACCCAAGTATTTCTTGCCGGTGGCCATGTTGACCGAACTCCGCTCGAAACCAACTGCGCAACTCAACGCATTCCGTGACTGATGGCAGGCCAACCCTGCGTCTGTGTCTCCGAGAATTCATCGGCGGTTTACCGTGCCGATTTGCATGACAGCCGCGATCCGGTCACAGAGTCGGGGTAATAGTCCAGTTTAGCTGGCACGACCCCTACCGTTGTTCCCATGATCCGCCGCACTCGCACAGCAGACGGGGTCGCGGCACGACTGTCAATCTCGCGCGGTCATTCTACGGATCGGTTTTCCCGGCAGGCAAGGCAATTTCCGGCGGGGGAATCATTGAATGGATTCCACCACCAACCGTCGCACACTTGTCTTGAGAAAGCGATTGGTGCGATGGCATCGGTCGCAACGGTTGAACCGCTGGTCAAGCCTCCGGTCTCAGCGATCATCCATGAAGAGTCGTTTGAAGTCCCGCTGCACGGTCTGTTGCAACTGTTGGTTCCCCTGAAGCTCCAGTTCCAGCGACTTCAGCGGGTAGTTGGACGGAAGCGGTTTGTCGCCGAGTTTATGAATGTGCTTCCAGACCGTGATCCCCAGCATGCACTCCTCCATCAGTGATTCCTCGTTCTTCAACTCGGAGAACTCGGGTTCCAGCAGGATCTCCTGAAACTTCGACAGGCCGGCGAATGCCGCCGCCTCGGCCTTGTCCAAATCCTGCCTGGAGTAGGACTGGTTGGCTTCGTACAGCTTGCGGTGCGCCTCGGACGTCCTGGGATCGGACTCGCACAGCCCGCGCGTCGTCCAGTAGTAGTAATTCACCATCTTGCGATACTGCTCGACCACCTTGGCGACGCGAACCACGTCGTCGGGGCTGGCGACTTCCCGTTTGATGTCGTCAATGGTCATTCCCAGGCGGATGTCAAACGTGACATCGGTTCCCAAGGGGCCGAGGGGGATATTGAGGACGACCTGGCCGTACTCCTTGGTCCAATCCGACAGGGCCTTCGCCCACGCTTCCCGCGTGACTTCACCGAACTTCCCGTCCTTCTGCAGCGACTGGGCGAAGTCGAACTGGCACCGCGCGGGCATCGATCGGAACAGGGATTTGTCCAGGATGTGCTGCATGCGGTGGCCGGCATCTTCGATCTGGCAGGCTTTGACGTATTCCGCTTTCGCGACGAGATAGTTGTCCTCGATCGTGGGATTGAAGTCCGGATCGTGCCCCCCTTTGAACTTCGGATCGGGGTCGTGCAGGAAATAGTCGCGGTAGAACTTCGACTCGTCGGCGACCCCGATCTTCTTCTGATACACGTTGGCGACGAAGTATTGCAGGTGGGTCGACTTGCGATTCCGCCGGACGCCCCGCATGTAAAACTTGCCGCCCTCTTTGACCCAGAAGTAGCGGTCGCGGACCGCGTCCCATTCGGCCGACGTGTTGTAGGCCAGGTTGTGCCCGTTCACGTCCCACACCTTTTCAAAGTGCGGCTGAAGTTTGACGATGGACTCGGTGGTGGCCTGCATCTCGGCCCACTGCTTCATGTTCTTCTGCTTTTCGAATTCGGAGTAAAGCAGATTGACGGCCACGCCGCGCATCCCCAGCAGAACCAGGTTCATCGCGGCGCTGGAGGGATCGACGTCGCCCAAATCGCTTTCGCCCAGTTCGTATTTCGTCCGCAACTGGGCGAGGGTGCCCCCCGGATTTTTGCTGTCGGCGGGCAGCCCGAGCATGATGATCGGAACCAGCAGCAGCAGGATACCACCCAGGTAGACCAGCTTTCGCTGTTGAGAAGTCAACGTGTTCATTTGGACTCCAATTCACGAATCCGCAGTGCGAAGTATCCGAGCAGAACGCACGGCAGCAGGTAACCCAGCATCACCATCAAACTCGGAGCCAGCGACGAATCGAAGGGGACATCGAATCCGTTCGCGACATATTCGGACATGTTGAAGTGCTCCAGGCGGGGAATCACCTGCTTGCACAACCAGAGGAAACTCGTCAGGCCCCCATCGACAATCTTCATTGGGCCAAACGCGGATCCCTCAGGCAGATCCGTGGTCGGGTTCATGCCGGTATGGATGCGGTAGATCGACTCGAAGAATCCGCCCCCCTGGAAACCCTCCTTGCCGCCCCGGCCCAGCACGAGTTGATCCATGAAATCGTGAGCGTCCTTGCCGCCGAGGATGAGCAGCACAAAGGTCAGCACGCTGGCGATCGGCCCCTTCAGGAATGTGCTGGCGGTGACAGCCAGCACCACCACCAGGATCATCATGATCCCGATCCCCAGCGCCGCCTTAAAGAAGCCCGATGCAAAGCCGCGGGTCGGCATGCGGATGAACAGGTCCGGCCGGGCCATTCCCAGGTACTGCTCGCGGTCGATGCAGGACACTTCAATGGTCAGGCTGCCGTTCGGAGTCACGAAATCCTTGATCAAGTCATACTTCTTGTTGTTTTGTTCGTCGACCAGCGTCCGGTCGACGACATCGGAGACACTGCGGTTTTCGTTGACCTCCCGCGCCTTCAGGGGAAAGGTCAGTTTCGTTTCGGGGTTGCGGAGCTGGTAGTCATAGTGGATGGAGGTCTTGATGTCCCCCTTGTAACTGCGGAAGGCGAGGAACTGGTTTTCCAGATGCAGTTTCCCGTTGGAATCCAGGGTGTGCTCACCGATGTTGCGGAAGGTCCAAATGGCGCGGGCCTTGGTGGCCCCTTCGATGTAACTGCGGAATTCCCAAATGTCGCCCGTGTTGATTCCGGTCGCGGCCTCGTCGCCATTCCTGTCGTGAAACTTGATCGTTCCATACACCGGGACGCGGCAGACCAGCATCGCCTTCGCCGATGGCGGGACTTGTCGGATGATCCAGATCCAGCCGACCACCGACATCACCGACAACACCAGAGTGCCGATCAGGCTGAATCCGATCACGCGACCCAGCACGATTTCCAGACGCCGCGCCGGCTTGGTGACCACGGTGTGCAGGGACCGCAATCGAATGTCTTCGGGGATGCCGAAACTGCTGAGCACGAGAACCAGAGGCAGCGTCAACCACGAAATGGTCCGCAGGACGAAGCTGACATAGACCTTGACCTGATCGGCGGTGATTTCGGCGGTGGGGTCTCCCCCCATGAACCACCCGGCAAACATGAACAGCAGGGCGAACACCACGAACACGGCCAGCGCCTTGCGGCGGTAGGCTTCCACGAAGGTCAGCTTCGCCAGCGCCCAGATGCGGCTGGGGGACAGGCTGAAAACGTCCAAAGTGATCCCCGCCAATTCGGTGAAAAACGACTTTCCAACCGCATAGAACAGCTTCCCGATCACAACGCGGAAGCTAAAGACAGCGAACAATGCCAACGTTGTCAGAACGACTATCGCCTGCAGAACCCACCAGAAAATCTTGTAGTAGTAAGAGTCCAAGATCCAGCCCGCCACGTAACTCAACGCGACGTCCAATCCGCCCGCCAGTAGAACAATCAGCAGCAGTTTCCCAAGATACAGCGCGCCTCCAGGTTGACTTACGAAGATGCTAAACAAGGAAACCGCGAACACGATCAGTAACAGTCCACCAGCAATTGCGGACCAGTGTGCGAGCGCGGGCCAGATCAACATCGGTTGCGGATCAAATGTCATGGCTGTTGAAGGCCCTTGAATGCGGAAGAAATGTGGAACGACCCGGCACCGGCAGAATCGATGTCATGCGGCAATGACCGGCGATGGTCAACCGGCTTACGAAGCGCCGCCCCCCTTGACCGTCCGGTGTCCCGGTCGATCGCGGCTGTCCTTAACGGTCTTCAGGAACAGATCCTCCAGATTGGCGGTCGGCTGATCCACTTTCATGACGTTGGCACCGTGCTTCTTCAGAACGGCTTCGACTTCCTGGATCGCGGCGGGACTCAGCTTCGAACTGAGGATCTGTGTTTCGTCCTGAGCCTTCAGCAGTTCATCGACGCGCCCCATCACCTTCAACTCGCCTTCGTACAGGATCGCGATTCGGTCGCAAACGTCTTGCACGTCGGCCAGCAGGTGGCTGCACATCAGGACCGTCTTGCCCTGCTTCTTCAGGTCCAGGATCAGATCCTTCATGTCACGACTGCCGAGCGGGTCCAGTCCGCTGGT
>JANMLE010000637.1:0-1050 GCA_031372385.1 Planctomycetota bacterium
GAATCCCCTTCACGTTGGGATCGGCCAGGATGATCCGGAACGCTTCCGTCACCTGCTCGACGTTCGCGCCGCCACCCACGTCCAGGAAGTTGGCCGGGGCACCGCCGTGGAACTTGATGATGTCCATCGTGCTCATCGCCAGGCCGGCCCCGTTGACGAGGCAGCCGAGGTTTCCGTCGAGCTTCACGTAGCTCAGTCCCGACGCCTGCGCCTGGACTTCCATCGGCTCTTCTTCGTTGAGATCCCGCAGCGCCGTCAGGTCCGCGTGCCGGAACAGCGCGTTGTCGTCGAACGTGACCTTCGCATCGCCGACGATCAGATCGCCATCGGCCGTCACGACCAGCGGGTTGATTTCGACCATGCTGCAATCGTTGTCGATGAAGAACCGGCACAACTGGCGGAACAGCTTTTCGGCGGCGCGGACGGACGTGCCGTCCAGTCCCAGCCGGTAGGCGACGTTGCGCGCCTGATACGGCAGCAGCCCCGCCTCGACGTCAATCGGTTCCTGCAGGATCTTTTCGGGTGTCTTGTGGGCGACGACTTCGATATCCATCCCCCCCTCGGTGGACGCGATCAGGATCGGGCCGCCCGATTCGCGGTCGACGATGACTCCCAGATACATCTCCTTCGCGATCTTCAGCCCCTCTTCGATCAGCAGGACGTTGACGGTCTTGCCTTCCGCCCCGGTCTGAATCGTCACCAGCGTGCTGCCGAGCATCCGTGCCGCGTGATCCTGCGCGGCGTCGGCCGACTTGACCAGGACGACACCCGGCTGATCCGGATGTTGCTTGAACCGCCCCTTGCCGCGGCCGCCGGCGTGAATCTGCGATTTGACGACGGCCAGCGGTCCACCGAGTTGGGTGAAGGCGGCCGATGCCTCAGCCGGGGTCTTCGCCACAATTCCGCGGGGCACTTTGACGCCGGCCTGGGCCAGAAGTTGCTTGGCTTGATACTCGTGAATCTTCATCGAAATTCCTGCGGGTCATCGGGACAATCGGACAAGTCGCCATCGGGACCGAATGATAGCCATGCTCCGGCGATTGTTCCACG
>JANMLE010001398.1:0-4260 GCA_031372385.1 Planctomycetota bacterium
AAATGCCGCTGGAGTGACGATCCGCGTGGTTTGAAACTGTCGGAGCGGCAGCAAGTGTCGATGGTCGTTCGTCACCAAATAGTCGGCTGCGGACTCGGCAGCGAGTGCGAGGAACTTGGTGTCCGTCAAGTCGCGGGTCAACAGCGGCGACACGATCATGTCTCCACGATACGTTTCCGATCCAACCAGCAACGACGCCAGAAGCTCAAGGATTTCCTCATCGGAATAACCGTGGCGGTGGCGAATGTGCGGCACACACAAGACTTCCAGCAGTTCATCGACCGTCGCCGAGGAATGAACGAGCCGGAAGCGGCCGGCGAAGTAGGCATCGAGCACCCGCGCCGATGTCGAGGCCGATGAACCGATCAACGACTGCACCACGACGTTGGTGTCCAGGATGACCGCGATCATTGCTGCGTCCGCGCACGCACTTCAGTCACGGCGACGTCCACCTCGCGTTCGATTTCTTCGTCAGGTGCCCCCGCGTTCCGTTCGCGGGCCCGAGCCACCAGTTCGCGTCCGCGTTCCAGGATCGCCGTTTGATTCGTCACGGATCGCGCCGTCGGCGGGAAAAAGACTCCCACAACGCGCCCGCTCAATTCGAGTTCCAACGCCTCGTCGGCGGATGGCAGCGACCGGATAAACTCCTTGACGGCGACATCCGCAGTATCCAAGACCATGCGTTTCATGAGGATTCCTCCGACCGTGGGGCTGTTTGTCGCCAGTGATTCTACACCGCGTGTGGATGAATGCGCCTCACAGTCTCGTGACTGTTTCGTGCAGGTTCAGGATCGTGCGGGCGATGCTGGTCCAGGCGGCGAGTTCGGGTTTGTTGATCGATTCGGGGGCCGGGGCGAGTCCCGTTTTCGGCAGTTGTTCGGCTGCGGTCGCATTGGCGCGGAACTCTTCTCGGTGCTTGGCGAGTAGCCTATTCAGGATCGCCAGTTCTGCGGGCTTGGGAACGCGCGAGACGGCGCGGCGGAAGGCCCAGGCCAGGCGGGCCTCGTCGGTCGCCCCGCCTTCCTTCACGATCCGCGCCGCGAAGACGCGCGCGGCTTCGACGTAGGTCGGGTCGTTCAACAGGGCCAGCGCCTGTTGTGGCGTGTTGGAGCGTGGGCGGTCGGCCGTGCATTCCTCGCGGCTGGGGGCATCGAACGTCGCCAGTGACGGATGCAGGAACGAGCGTTGCCACCACGTGTACAGCCCGCGACGGTATTGCCGTTCCCCCTTGTCGGCCTCCCAGGTGCGGCGCGGGAAGTTGAGGAACTCCCAATAGCCCTCGGGCTGATACGGCTTGTCGCTTTCGCCACCGATGCGCGGTGACAGCAGACCGCTGATCGCCAGCGCGTTGTCGCGGATCAATTCGGCATCCAGCCGGACACGGTTCTGCGCCGACAGCAGCCGGTTGAACGGATCGACCGCGCGCGCCTCTTTCGATTGCACCGAGTTCTGGCGGTAGCTGCCCGACGTCACCATCAGCTTGATCAGGTGCTTCACGTTCCAACCGCTGTCGCGAAACTCGACGGCGAGCCAGTCCATCAACTCGGGGTGAGTCGGCCATTCGCCCTGACTCCCGGCGTCCTCCAGCGACTTCGACAAGCCGTTCCCGAAGAGCAGCTTCCAGGCGCGATTGACGAAGACCCGACTGGGCAACGGGTTGTCAGACGAGACCAGCCAGTTGGCCAGATCGAGCCGCGTGGCCCGCTTGTCTCCGGTCTCGACCTTTCCGAGAAAGACTGGAATGGCCGGCGACACGATCTCGCCCGAATCGTCCAGCCAATTGCCGCGCGGCAGCATTCGCACGACCCGCGGCGCGGCGGACACTGTGATCAGGCTGGCGGGAATGTTCTTCGAATAGGCATCGCGGTCGCCGTTGAGTTTCTGAATCGCGTCGCGCTGCGGCTGGAAGCGCGGCGACTGGTCGCGCAGAAACGTGATCAACTGATTCTTCTCCGCGTCGCTCCGCTGGTCAGCCGACTTGGCCAGGACGGCTCGCAGCGCGGGGGCCATCCAGCGCGATGCCGGCTTCTCGCTCGATGTCCCGCTGACCCGCAACCGGCCGATCCCATGCTGCGGGAACTGCGATTTGAATTCGAGGGCGATCGTGAATCGTCTGGCTCCGACCGGTTCCGCCAGTTCGAAGACCGCCTCGTGCGATTGACCGATCTGCGGCAGCACGGCCCAGCCGGTCGTGTCCTTGCCGTCGATCGCGGTGGCGACATCGTGACCGCTTTGGGAATGATCGGCCACGGCGCGCGCGACCTTCACCGGCATCGACTTGTCGTTGTCACCGAGCCGGGTCACCTTGAATTCGGTCAACACGAAGTTGCCGTTGGGGGCGAGGCCCGGTCCCTTGGCGGGCAAGCCGTCATCGGCCAGTGCTTCGATCCGCATTCCGGTCAGTTTGACGTCGGACTGCAATGTCAGCAGGTATGTTTCCTGCGCGGCCACCTTGTCGGCGGACTTGTAACTGCCGTCGTCCTGCTTCTGAAGTTGAGACTCGCCCGTCACCTTGACGTCGGCGGCTTCGAGCACCTGCCACGTCGCGCCGGCTTCGTCGTCCAACTTCGGGTTGGAGGCGGCCAACCCGGTGACGGCGTCTGCGAGTCGCTGCTGAGCAGCGGCGATTTCGGCGGCGAATCGAGCCAGTTCCTTCTCATCCGCGGCGGACGGGACCGGGATGCCGGCTTCGCGCCGACCGACCGCCGTCTCCTGCACATCGGCGAAGAACGCGGCCATGCTGTAGAAGTCGCGCTGGGTGAACGGGTCGTATTTGTGATCGTGGCATTCCGCGCAGCCCATCGTTGAGCCGAGCCAAACGCTGGAGATATTCCGCACGCGGTCCGCGGCGTACTTCGCGGTGTATTCCTTGGCTTGCGCGCCCCCCTCCTCAGTCGTTTGCAGCAGCCGGTTGTAGCCCGAGGCGACCTTCTGCCAAACCGTCGGCGTCGGCAACAGATCGCCCGCGAGTTGTTCCACCGTGAACCGATCGAACGGCTTGTTCTCGTTGAACGATTGGATCACGTAGTCGCGGTACGGCACGATGTCGCGCGGGTTGTCGCTGTGATATCCGGCGGTGTCGGCGAAGCGGACCAGATCGAGCCAGTAGAGCGCCATTCGTTCGCCGTAGTGCGGGGATTCGAGCACTCGTTCGACCAGCTTCTCGTACGCATCGGGACTGGTGTCACTGACGAACTTGTCGACGTCTTCAGGAGTCGGCGGCAGGCCCGTCAGATCGAACGACAACCGCCGAATCAAAGTGACGCGGTCCGCTTCGGCCGCATGTTTCAAACCGGCCGCCTGCAACTTGGCGAGCACGAAGCGGTCGATCTCGTTGCGTGTGAACCCCGGCTCGGCGACATTGGGCACGGCCGCCCGCACCGGCTTGATGAAGGCCCAGTGTCCCTGCCACTTCGCACCCTGCTCGACCCATTTCTTCAGCACGGCAATGTCGCGGGCCGACAGTTTCCGGCCCGAATCGACGGGCGGCATCAGATGCTCGGGAGCCGGCGACGTCACGCGCTTGATGAGTTCGCTCTCGTCCAACTTGGCGGGAACAATCGGCGGCTTCTTCGCCCCCTTGCCGAACAGGCCGGCTTCCGTATCCAGCCGCAATTCGGCTTCCCGCTTGTTGGCGTCCGGCCCGTGACAGGCATAGCAATTCTCGGACAGAATCGGACGAACGTCGCGGTTGAATTCAATCACCGCCGGGAGCGGCGCGTCGGCACCGATCGCGGCGGCATGCGGCAGAGCGAAGACCAAAGCCACAACACACAGCGGGACACGGCGGCGATTCATCGTGATCTCTCCAAAACCGGGACAACGGATTCGTCCGCCATGATGCCCGCCACAGACGAACTTCGCCAGTTTGGGACACGTCACCAGCGGCGCGCGCTGCGATCTCTACTCGCATTAGGGGCTGTGCGTCTTTTACTTCCGAGAGTTCGCCAGGAGTTCATCGGTGTTCATTTTTCTGCCTCTCTCTTTCTGTCTCCCTGTCTTGTCGGTACAGAAACAAGGAGACAGAAAGAGAGAGGCAGAAAGATTATTGAGTCTCGTCGGCCACTCTCGGATTCAAAACACGCACAACTCCTAAGCCAGCGGTGAGTGTCATCCCCTTCGGATCGCACCGGTTGGAGATTGGTCATTGACGCTGTGCCCTCTTCGCTTCATTGTCGACGCTTCCCACAAGCGACCGTTGATTGAGTCCCCCGGTCCGGGCGGTACAATCGCCGCGATTGCTTACCCCGCTCGCTCGCT
>JANMLE010001425.1:0-7566 GCA_031372385.1 Planctomycetota bacterium
AGTGGGGAAGGGGCTGGGCCCCGAATTCGAGCCGATCCCGCCAGAGTTCAACAACTCTCGCATCGACGCACAAGCGCCGCGCGACAACTCGACGGGGCGCGGGGGACCGGGCTCCATCACTCCACCGGAACCGCTGCAACCGGTCCGTCCGTTAGAACGCAAATTCTCGAAACAAACAGAATAGTTTGTGCAACCGGACTTGTCCGACCGATGAATAGATGGAACGGGGAATCAGCGCGCCTCGCTGGCGAAGCCTCAGGTTTCGTTGACGCGGCAATTCTGGCCGGACCATGTGGTCCGCCAAACGACTGATTCATCGTCCGGAAGCCCGACGAAGCGGTTCGATGCCATTCTCGAATGGATTCGTCGCCGGGTGAACCCGTCCCAGCGGATTCGAAGACGGTCAGCGAGGAATTGAAGGAGAACATTCCATGCGAAAGTACGGGAAATGGGTGTTGACGCTGGGGTTGCTGGCAGCAACTCCCGGACTGACACTCGCCGCTGGGACCAAGTCCAAGGTGGACGAAAAGCCCGCGGCGGAAAGCAAGAGCAAGAACAAGAGCACGGGCAAGGAGGAGAACCAGAAGGTCGCCAACGACATTGCCCAGGCAATGCGGAGCAAGCGGATTCAAGGGGACATCTCCATCGAGTTCAAAAACGGTGTCGCGACATTGTCCGGGACCGTTGACGATGCGAAGGTGAAGGACAGGGCGAACGAAGCCGTCAGCAAGGTGGCCGGTGTCACGCGGGTCGACAACAAGTTGACGTTCGCCGACCGGTCGCGTGCCACGGCGGCCCGGCCCGCTTCGGCCCAGCCCGCGGCAGAATCCGCCGGTGGCGTGGTCTCGGCGAATCACACCGATTCGGCCGCGAAAGCCAGCCGCGTCCAACAGGTCAACAGTGAGGTTGCCGCCGTCGCCCCCTCGGGCAATCAGGAAGTGGCCGAACAGATCGGTGCCGCTCTGACGTCCGCGCATCTGGATGGCTATGACATCGAGATCCGCTACCAGAACGGCGTCGCACTGTTGGAGGGGAGCGTTCAGACTCAGGCCGAGCGCGCCACCGCCCAGCGGGTCGTCTCCACGATTCCCGGTGTCCGATCCGTCGCGAACCGACTGACCGCCGCCCAGGAACCAGCGCTGGCCGCTGCTCCCCAGGGACGCGGACCGTATGCACCGCAGCCCGGTTTCCATCCCGCCACTTACCGTCAGGGCGAAGCGCCCCAGCCGGGACAGGGTGGCATGCCGCCGCAGGGACAGGGTGGAATGCCGCCTCAGGGAGCCATGCCGATGGGGCCGGGGATGCCCATGCCGCCGACTTACGGACATCCCGGTGCCGGGGCGTCGCAGGCGGTCTATAACAACCCGAGCGTGCCCGACTATGCCTGGCCGTCGTACGCCCAGTACCCGAACGTCGCCGCGGTGAACTATCCGACGCAATACAGTGCCAGTGCCTGGCCGTATATCGGACCGTTCTATCCGTACCCGCAGGTTCCGATGGGCTGGCGCGATGCCACCCTGCGATGGGATGATGGTCAATGGAACCTGATGTTCCGCACGCGCACCGACAAGTGGTGGTGGTACTTCAACCCGAACAACTGGTGATCGCCGGTTGGACGGACCCTCGCGGAACTCAATCCGCTGCGGGGCGGCCGGCCGACCGTGAGCCGGTTGCCAACGAATGGCTCGGCGTCTGCGAACCCTTTCGCAGACGCCGTTTTCATTGATGGCCTTCCGACGCCGCTGCAATCGTTAAAACCGGAAGATTCCCGCAAGTTTTCAGCCGGAAGACTCGATACATACAACACGATCGTCAAGGTCGCGCGGTCACAGGTGTGACAAGGGTCGTCACGGGACGGTCCTCAACCCGCAATCCATTCGATCAATCAACGAAGTCGCTCGTCCCCACGAGCCACGACTGATGGCGTCCAACCAGCCAATTTCGGCACGACGACAATCAGCGGATTCCCGGAGAGGAATGATGATGAAGCCAGGATCATTGCTGAAACGCATCAGTCTGGTGGTCGGATTGGGCCTGATGACGATGACCAATAGCGGCTGCCTCCTGACGGCAACCACGGGGGTTGTCATGATGGGGGGCTTGCTGAAGGATGCGTTTACCTTGGGGAGCTTCTTCGGGACGACCCCGCTGATTCCGGTCAGTCCGTGGTACAGCGAATTGATCGAGGACGCGTACATCCGTGAGGAACGCTACGACAAGGTTCCCATCCTGGATCCCGTCGAAGGGGAACACGCGCCGATGTTCTGCCAGGATCCGCCCAGCCCCGACGAGGTCATGCGGGCCATGCCCAACGAAACGTCGGGCGGCAATCCCTTCATCGCCGAAACGCAGCGCAACAACGTCAAGTTTGTGGTCGAGCCGATCGTGGACCGCATGGACGACTGCCGCTTCTATCCGCTGGTCGGCCCCGCCCGCCTGCACCACTGCCACTACAAATGCACCGTCTACTACGACAAGGTCATCCGCTCAGACTGGCCCGTCCCGTTCCACCACAAGGACGAAACCGTCCAGGTCGTCTACATCGACCACGACCACCTGATCCGCTGTGCCGGTCCGGCCACGCCCCAGTAATCCACTGGCCGGCCAGTCCCCGAAAAAACGACAGAGCCCCGGTTGCGTGACGCAACCGGGGCTCTGCTCATTGGCAAACGCGGCCCAATCAGCGGGTTGAAAAACCGTGGGATAGTTCTACTGTGATGGTTCGGTCTCGGTGGTTCAGTGCGAAGTGATCAGTGATCAGTGCAAGGTGCAAAATGTCAGGAACCCAGACCTGTCGTCACGCTTGGCACGCCGGCGTTCGGACCGCAGATCGTAGTCGGTTCGTGCCGGGGCGAGTCGTCGTCACTCTTTCATTTTGCACTTCTCACTTTGCACTTCTCACTTTGCACTCAACTTGATCGCGCGAACCGTCACAGTAGAAATAGGCTTCCAGCCTGTCGCAAGTTGTCGTGGAGCACGTTTCCAACGTGCTCTGGGCCATGAGAAACGGGCACGCTGAAAGCGTACCCCAAGATCTCCGGCGGCTACCGATCAGCCCGCGCCCGCCGTCTTGAAGACTTTGGGCAACAGGCGGTGTACGGTGCCGTCGGGTGGGATCAGGTCGATCAGCTTCTTGACGATGTCGTCCGGGCGGACCCCTTCGGCTTCGGCGTTGAAGTTGGTCAGGATGCGGTGACGCAGAACCGGCGCGGCCACGGCTTGCACGTCTTCGATGCTGACGTAGGGTCGGCCGTGCAGGATCGCGCGGGCCTTTGCGCCGAGGATCAGGTACTGGCTGGCACGCGGGCCGGCCCCCCAACTGATGTACTGTTTGACGAAGTCGGGTGACTCGGGTGTCTTGCGGGTCAGCCGCGAAAACTGCATCGCGTAGCGGATGATCGAATCGGCGACGGGGACGCGGCGGACCAGTCCCTGCAGGGCGATCCACTCTTCGTAGCTCAGTACCTTCTCCACGATCGTGTCGTTGGTGATGGTCGTCTGCCGCACGATCTCGAACTCTTCGTCTTCGCTCGGGTAATCGACCAGGATCTCGAACATGAACCGGTCGAGCTGTGCTTCGGGGAGCGGATAGGTTCCCTCCTGCTCGATCGGGTTCTGCGTTGCCAGGACGAAGAACGGGTTCGGCAGGATGTGTCGCTGGCCGCCCGCCGTCACTTGGTGTTCCTGCATCGCTTCGAGCAGCGCGGCCTGCGTCTTCGGAGGGGTGCGGTTGATCTCGTCGGCCAGCAGAACATTGGTGAAGACCGGACCCGGCAGAAACTTGAACGCGCGGACGCCGCTCGACTTATCCTCTTGAATGACTTCCGTCCCGGTGATGTCGGCGGGCATCAGGTCGGGCGTGAATTGAATGCGGTTGAACGAGAGGTTCAAGGTGTCGGCGAGTGTCCGGACCATTAACGTTTTCGCCAGACCCGGCACACCGACCAGCAGCGCGTGTCCGCCGGCGAGCATGGAGATGAGCAGTTCTTCAACGACCGCGCGCTGCCCGACGATGATGCGACCCAACTGACCGACGATCCGCCGGTAGGCGGCACCAAGCTGCTCGACGGCGGCCAGGTCACTGTCCGTGGGCTGTGCATCCGAGGTTGCAATGTCTGTCACGCGAAGGACTCCGAAGTTTGAGGCTGATGCTGGTCCGCATCATTACGGAGGTTGCGGGCGATTGCAAACGCGGCCCGGTCGCTGCGCGCCGCTGGACGACAACAAACCGAACGAATGGAGAAATGAGAAATCGGCTGTCAGCGATCAGCTTGTCGGCTGTCAGCTTTGAAGCTGATGGCTGACAGCCGACAAACTGTCAGCCGATTGATTTTTTCCGGGATGCGGCCGGCGTTTGTCCGGTGCCGACGGCTGACAAACTCACATGGATTCGCCGGGCCACGATCAATACGTCCGCTGGACCGCGAAGTCGGCGATATCGGCGAGGATGCACTTGGCCGTGGAGTGGGGTAGGCCGTCGAGTTGGCGGCGGGCGTCCTGGGCGAGGCTCTGCGCACGGCGGCTGGTGTACTCGAACGCATCGCTCCGCTCGAAGTACGGGGTCAATTGCCGGCGCGTTGTTTCATCCGGTTGAGCCAGCAGTCGACGGACCTCCGCTCCATCTGCGTCTGAAGCCGTCGCGAGCAGTCGGATCAGCGGGAGCGTGAGCTTCTGCTTGTCGAGGTCGCTGCCGAGAGTCTTGCCGGTCTTCTTCTCGTTCCCCATCAGGTCGAGCACATCGTCGGCGATCTGAAAGGCCAGGCCGAGTGACCGGCCGTACTGTTCCATCGCGACGATCACGGCCTCATCGGCGTCGGAGTACTTCGCACCGAGATGACCGCACAGCGCGGTCAGTTCGGCCGTCTTGCCGTCAATGATCTTGAAGTACGCCGCTTCCGTCAGGTCGAGATTGCCGCGCTCCTTGATCTGCGACAGCTCCCCTTCGCAGACGATGTTGGTCGAGCGACCGATGCGGCGGCAGGCGTACGTGGTTTCCAGACTGCTCGCCAGATGGAACGAATGCGTGAACAGGTAATCGCCGAACAGCACGCTGGTCTCGTTGTTCCACCGGGCGTTGACCGTGGCGACATGCCGCCGAGTCTCGGCCTCATCCAAGACGTCGTCATGCACAAGCGTCGCCAGATGGATCATCTCGACGACCGCCGCGAGGATCTTGTGATCGTGCCTGATGCCGCCGCAGGCTCGGGCGACCAGCAGCAGCAACATCGGCCGCAGCCGCTTGCCGCGGAACCGGGTCGAGTGCTCCAGGATGTCGCAGACGTACGGGTTTTCACTGTGAAGTTCGTCGGCCAGAATTTTCTCGGCGTCGAGCAGTTCCGTGCCGATGGCCTGATCGACCGCCATCAAGACCGCCATGCTATCCGCCGTGGGCCTGGCTGTACCGCTGTCCGGAACCGCTGCTGATGTCACGACTTCCCGATCCTTCCGTGACGCAGCGTTGTCCTGCATCATCGCATTGCCTGTGGCTGGATTCGTCATTTCACACCGTGAGTTTCGGCTGGAGAAACGGGCAGACTTCACACGTTGTCCAACCGCAGCCGGTCCCAAGGGATTAACAGGCTAGCGGGGGGATTGGGGAAACGCCATCGCGGCTCCGTCACGTCTCGCCGGGTTTGGCTTGGCGTCCGCGGACGACTATCGTACGCCCCGTGAAAGTGACTGAAGCCACGCTCGCCTGACTCCTGAATCCTGTGTTCTTAAGGCCACTGCATGACGCGCCGCCGTTTGATCGTTCGCAGCCTGCTGCATCACTGGCGAACCAACCTGGCCGTGCTGCTGGGGGTGGTGGCCGGGACGGCTGTGATTGGCGGCGCGCTGATCGTCGGTGATTCGGTCCGCGGCATCCTGCGGCAGATGACTCTGGCCCGGCTCGGTAAGATCGACTTCGTGCTGAGTGGCCCGCGATTCTTTACGGAAGAACTGACAGGCCGGTTCAACGAGTACTTGAGAAGGGACGAGATCGCCGCGAAGAACTACGACACATCAATCGCACCTGCGATCGTGATGTTGGCTGGATTGCAGGCTCAGACTAGTCAGACGACTCGGAGGGCAGGACAGATCAATGTCTACGGTATCGACGCGCGGGCGTGGTCGTTGATCGAGACGGATGCTGTCGCGCTGCCGTCGGGAAACGGAGTGGTGCTCAACGCGAGGGCGGCTCAGGCCGTCGGGGCGAAGGTCGGCGGCGAGGTCACGTTGTGGATTGAACTGCCGAGTGCCGTGCCGCGTGACACGCTGCTCGGCAAGAAGGACAACGACTCGACGGAAATCACGCTCAAGGTCAGCGCGATCGCTCCCGACACGAGCGGCCTGTCACGGCTCGGTCTGAACCCGACGCAGGCTTTGCCGCTGAATGCGTTCGTCGACCTGCGCGTCCTGCAGGAGCGGCTCGGTTTGGAGGAGGTCACGCCGACGCGACGCGATCCGACCCGCAAGCCGGCGCGAGTCAACGCGCTGCTCGTCTCGGGAGGTGGACAAACGGATCTCAAGGCCGCCCGTCAACAGTCAGATCGGTACAGCGCGACGCTGCGAGCGGCCCTTCGACTCGACGACCTGAACCTGCGGCTCGTCCACGACGAGGCTCTCAACTGCGAGGTGCTGGAATCGGAACAGATGATCCTGGAAGACAAGCTGGTGTCCGCGGCAACGCGGGCCGCCGGTGAATTGAAGCTGTCGACCTCCCCGGTGATGGTTTACCTCGCCAACCGGCTGATCAACCCGCGCTTGGAAGCGGGCGACCTGCTGATGCGTGCGATCAAGGGTGACAAGAAGGCACTCGGCATGTTGAAGGAGCGAACGGAAACCGAGCCCGGTTACTCGATGTATTCGACTGTCGCAGGGTTGGATCTGCTGGGGCTGGAGGGAACGCCGTTTGACCGCTTCGAGTTTGTCGGCGGCAAGCCCGCCTCGCTCGGTCCCGGCGATGTGATCTTGAACGAATGGCTGGCGACGGATCTGAAAGTGAAGGTGGGCGACCCGATCCGGTTCGCATTTCACCTGGTCGGCTCGCGCGGGGAATTGCCCGAGGAGGATCGGACGGCCATCGTCCGCGGGATCGTCAAGATGACCGGTGCCGCCGTCGATCGCAGCCTGACTCCGCAGGTCAAAGGGATCACCGATGTCGATTCCCTCGCCGATTGGGACCAGCCGTTCCCGATGAGCTTGGACGCTGTCACGCCGCGCGATGATCTCTACTGGGACAAGTTCCGCGCCACGCCGAAGATGTACCTGCCGCTCAAATCCGCCCAGATCATGTGGCCCAACAAGTACGGCACACTGACATCACTCCGGCTCGGCAGCGCCAACTGGAAAGAGATCAACGAGCCTGTGAGCGGTCAGCCGGACCCGGCGCTCGAAGCGCGTCAGTCGGAGCTTGCGACGGCGATCCTCAAGCAGATCGACCCCGCCGAACTGGGGCTGGCGTTTCAACCGGTCAAGGCGATCGGACTGATGGCGGCGAACGGGTCGACCGACTTTTCGGGACTGTTCTTCGGCTTCAGCCTGTTCCTGATTGTGGCGGCGATGATCCTGATCGGGCTGCTGTTC
>JANMLE010001441.1:0-1084 GCA_031372385.1 Planctomycetota bacterium
CCGTGGTGACGCGCGTTGACCGGTTGTTCGCCAAGAAGTGGATCGATGCCGGGGTCGTCCCCGCCAACCCGGTCGATGACTTGGCGCTGTTGCGGCGGTTGTCGCTGGTGTTGCATGGCACGGTGCCGTCGCTGGAAGAGATCCGCGTCTTCGAAGCCGATGCCCAGCCGAAGCGGATGGAGCGGTGGACCGAGCGGATGCTCAACGATCGCAGGTTCTCCGACTATTTCGCGCGGCGGCTGGCGCGGGTCTATGTCGGGGCCGACGACGGTCAGTTTGTCGTCTTTCGGCGGGACCGCTTCTGGGCCTGGTTGGGCGAGCAGTTGCAGAACAACCGGCCGTATGACGAAGTCGTGCGCGACATGATCGCCGACCGTGGCCTGTGGACCGGAGTGCCGCAAGTCAACTTCATCACGGCCGCCGTCAACGAAGGGAACGTGGATGAGAACAAGCTCGCCGGACGCACGGTCCGCGCGTTTCTCGGACAGCGCATCGACTGTGCGCAGTGTCACAATCATCCGTTCGCCGATTGGAAGCAGGGCCAGTTCGAAGGATTGGCGGCGTGCTTTGGCAGGGTCAACCTGTCGCCGGTCGGTGTCGAAGACAATCGCAAAGAGCCGTACAAGGTCCAGGACGGGATCACACTCAAGGACCGCGAGAGATCTCCCGCCGTCCCGTTCGGCACTGAGTGGCTGCCGACCGATGGAACAGACCGACAACGGTTGGCGGCTTGGGTGACTCATCCTGAGAACCGTCGTTTCGAACGGGCGATCGTCAATCGGACCTGGGGCCTGATGTTCGGCAAGCCCTGGCTCGAACCGGTTGATGATCTGCCGAATCCGAGTGACAACGGACGCCGGCCGGACGATCTGCTCGACGTCCTCGGGTCCGATTTTCGTGAGCACCATTGCGACTTGAAACGACTGATCGCCACGATCGCCGCCACGCATGCGTTCCGGCTGTCATCCGATCATCCCGACTTCGAATCACCCGAACGAGTGACACTCGTCGAGGAATCGTGGGCGGCGTTTCCGCTGACCCGGCTGCGTCCCGAACAGATCATCGGCGCGATGCTGCAAGCGTC
>JANMLE010001445.1:0-3927 GCA_031372385.1 Planctomycetota bacterium
GGGAGATCGACCCGTGATCGAAGCCGCACTGTCCGATGCTCAAGACTTGTTTCATCCGTCCGTTCCTGTGTTGGATAGCGTGTCCGTTGCTTGGCTTGCTTCGCCTCTGGGCCCATTCCGCCGTGGGACGCACCGCGTCAGCCGCCCCCCAACGATGCCTGTCGTACCAGTCGATTTCAAGGGTGGGGCGGCGCGAGCCGTTGTGACTGGCGAAGTGCGGGTGTCGGCCATTCGTGTTGAAAACAGAAGAGGAGACCTTCGGTCAGCCGTTTCGGCGGGGTCGGGAGACCCGCGCCGAACAAACCGTCAACAAATTTGGCGGAGTGCCCGAAGTGCGAAAGGACTGGGGTGATGAATCACCGCAGTCCAAAGTCACTCACTGTGCGGCGCAGGCGCGGCGGAGCAGGCGCTGGCGGACCGCTTTGTAGAGCGGGCCAGCGACGGTCTTGGCGGCTTTTTTTGCGGACCAGAAGGCCGACTGTCGCCAGCGTCGCAGCGGGCTGCTGAGCAGTAAGGCGGCATCGGCGGCGGACATGCCGCGGTAGACGTTGTATCGCCCGATGATTCGGCAGCCGTCGACTTCACATTCGTTGGTGGTGGGCTCGGAGTTGAATAACAGCTTGATCCCCGCTCGTGCCGCGGCGCTGGCGACCTCGCGGGAATAGAAGCCTCCGGGAACCGATGCCGTCGTGATCGATTCGCCCGTGATGCCGGCCAGCACATCTCCACTGCGCGACCATTCGTCCAACAGTTGAGTGCGGGAACAGTTCGAGATCCGTTCCGGGTGACTGCACGAGTGACTGCCGATGACGTGGCCCCGTTGATGCAGTTCTCGCAGTTGATCGCGCGTGCAAAAGGACGGAGTGCCGATGAAGTCGGTGGCGATGAAGAACCAGCCGCGCCAGTTTCGACTTTCCAATTCGTCGGCGATGATCGTGGCAGCCGATGCGCCCCCGTCGTCGAACGTGATCGTCCAGTGCCGGTTCGACGAGGCCATGTTGGCTGGACCCGCCAGTGGCAGCTCCGTCACGGCGGCGGCGATTCGATCGAGATGCCTGGAGAATTCGTCCGGGGTCAGCTTGTAGCGCGCCGCCTCCGGCCCCGCGAATCCGCTCGCATCGTCGGCACCGGCCGGCGTGACATCGTGATAGAGCAGGTTGATCGGCATGTGTGGAGGAGTTAGGAGTCAGTGGTCAGGAACAAATCCAAAATCGAAAATCACAAATGGCTTCGCATCCGATAACGCCAGTACGCCGTCAACCACGGCTGGCCCCATTCGCCCGATGGGAGGCCGCGCGTGTCGATCGGTTGAACGCGGCCATGATGGATGTCGAGCAGTTTGGCTTGGATCGCGTCGAGGTTGTCGAGGACCACCTTGTGTTGAATGACATGATGCGACTCGGCGTGCTCGTCGAACGGGCAGCGGAAGTATCCCTGGACGGGGCCGGTGTCGACGCCGCGGTCGATCTTGAGCAGCGTCATGCCGACGTTGTCGCGGTCCCGCCGGGCCAGCGCCCAGAAGCATCCGTGGGCGTTCCGATACTGCGGGCAGATGCCCGGATGCATGACATACGTACCGCGCGTGGCGATCGAGAAGACGCTCTCTTTCAACAGTGACTTGCAGCGCGCGATGACAATGTCGGGGGCGGATTCCCGCAGCGCGTTTTCGACTTCGGGCGAGTTCGGCGACGGAGCGTGCAGAAACTTCGTGGCACTGCCGACGGCGGGATACCGCGAGCACAGCCGCATCAGCATCCGCTCTTCCCACTCACGGTCACGCCGCGCCAGGAACAGCTTGTAATACAGCCGGAACGCGAGGACATCGGCGAACCGCAGCCAGCCGACGCGCTTGATCTCGCGCCGAATCCGCTGCTTCATCCGGCTCGGTGGCTCTTCCAAAACGATGACGCTTGTCAGCGTGGTGGTGGCCGCCAGCCAGCGGGCCAGTCCCTCGCGATTGAGCACATCATCGGCGTGGCAGATCAGCGCCGTCCGGGGGACCGCCGAGGCGATGCATCCGTTCGACGCGGTTTCATTGTCGACGCCGCTGCCGGTGATCGCATCACTCAGGCAATCATCGGCACGGTGGTCACATTCGGACGCTGTCAGGACAAGTTGGGTCACGCCATCGGTTCCGCAGGAGCAACGGGAATTGGGAGACAATCGGAACGCCAACTCTACGTCACAGCCGGCGGACGTGGCGGCTGAATTCGCGGGTGACGATTGCGGTCACGAACGACGGCGATACGCGTTGTGACGGTTATGCCGCGTCGAGTAGAGCCGAACCGCCCATCCCGGATTGTTCATGACGAACCACGAAATACTCGAAAGACACAAAAATGAAGAGAGTTGCGGTCAGGGCATCGCAAGACATCGCGCGTCGTTCCTTTACGGTCACATGGGACCAGACCTCTCGCCCCTTCTTCATTTTCGTGTATTTCGTGTATTTCGTGGTTCATCACCCGGGCCAGCGGTGCCTGACCGTTTGCCCGCCGCGGCTCGGCCAACACCGCTTCGTTTTCACATTCGCGCTCCGTTTGATTCGCGCGGACCAAATCGATTGCCGCGCGAATCAAACGGAGCGCGAATGAGGAGGGCCGACGAATTCCGTCGAACTGATCCAGTAGCTGAGTTCGCAAGAACTCAGGTCGTGGTCCGATGTTTCGCTGAATTCTTGCGAATTCAGCTACGAACAACGGGGCTCTTCAAGGGACATGAATGAGCCCGGCGAATGAGGAGGGCCGACGAATTCCGTCGAACTGTTCCAGTTGCAGGCAGCACGGACGGATTGGAAATCCGTCCTACGAGGCCCTGTCGCCGCCGGGGCTCTGCGGTTCCGACTTGTGGGATCGCGGGGCGAAGTGCGGAGCGCGAATTCCCTCGGCCGCGGATGCCGCACCGGCTGGGGAGGGGTCGTCCGATGCCGGAGCCACTCGCGGACCGATCGGGCTGGTGACCGCGGGCGAGGGTTCGGGCGCGGGTTCGGGTTCGGGAGTCTGGCGGGGTTCGAACAGGTATCCCAACGGTCCGGCCAGGAGCTGCGGCATCAGGACGATGTCGCCGAGCAGGGCGACTCCGATCATGGCGGCCATCAGCCAGCCGAAGCGGCTGATCAGCAGCAACTCGGCGGGGACCAGGACGAGCAGTCCCAGCGCCACCGCGAGACTCGTCTGCCACATGGCGGGCCCGCTGTGGACCAGCGCGTTGATGATCGCCTGTCGCCGCGACTGGCCCAGCCGCATGCCGAGCTGCACCCACGTCAGGTAGTGCAGTGTTCCGTCGACGGCGATGCCGAGCGCGATGGATGCGGTGATCATGGTGCCGACGTCAACCCGTTGCCCCATCCACGAAATGACGCCGAACACGACGGTGATGGGCATGATGTTGGGGATCATCGCGACCAGGCCGGCCCAGAAGTTTCGCAGCATGAAGACGAACACACCGAGGATCAGCACGAACGCCAGGACGAAGCTGCTGATCAGGCTGTGGAGCACGGCCCGTTGCGTTCGCAGGAACAGCGGCACGGTGCCGGTGATGGTGTGGACCGAACCGGGGTGCATCTTCAGGACGTCCTGCGAAATGCGGTTCACGTCCGCCAGCACTTCGGCAAAGTCGTTGTCGGTCATGATCGCGACCTGCGACGTGATCCGCCACAGTTCGTCGCCCGCTTCGTTCAGGGCATGATCGCCCTTTTCGTTCATGTCGTGAGCGACGTCTGTCGTGTTGTAAAAGGTCTTGGCGGCCGGAACCTCGCCGTCGCGGATCTTCTGCTGAATCATGTTGGCGCGCTTGTGGTACTTGGTGCGCGTGAGTATTCCCGCGTCGTCGGCCAACGGTTCGCTGACGGGCAGGAAGTCGGCCAACGACAGCGATCCCGTGATTTCCGAGTTGGCGCGCAGCCGCTCCTGAATCTGCCGCACGACTTCC
>JANMLE010001476.1:0-4795 GCA_031372385.1 Planctomycetota bacterium
CTGCCCCTGCCTCTTCAGTGCGGCCCTTCGCCCACCTGCATTGTCACACGCATTACAGCCTGCTGGATGGGGCCAACCGGATTGACCAGGTGGTCAAGAAGGTGAAGGGGGCCGGCATGAATGCGCTGGCCATCACCGATCACGGGAATCTGTACGGTGCCCTGGAGTTCTACAACGAATGCCGCGGCGCGGGGGTGAACCCGATCCTCGGTCTGGAGGCGTACATCGCTCCCGGTTCGCGGTTCGACAAGGCGGGGGCGACGCGCGTCAAGGAGGCCAGCTATCACCTGACGCTGCTGGCGATGAACCGCGTCGGCTTTCAGAACCTGGTCAAGATGTCGTCGGCGTCGTTCCTGGAAGGCTTCTACTACAGGCCGCGGATCGACAAGGAACTGCTGGAGGCTCACAGCGAAGGGATCATCCTGCTGACCGGCTGCGCGGCGGGTGAACTGTCGCAGTTGCTGCTCGGCGGGAAGGATGACGAGGCTGAGAAGCTGATGGCCTGGTACTCGAAGGTCTTTGGCGACCGCGTGTACATGGAGATCCAGAACGCCGACTTCGCCATTCAGAAACAGTGCCTCGACATGACGGTCGATCTGGCCAACCGGATGGGCCTGCCGCTGGTGGCCACGAACGATGCCCACTACCTCAACCAGACCGACGCCGCGATGCACGATGTGCTGTTGTGCGTGAACACCAAGGCCGAGCGGTCCGACACCAAGCGGATGAAGATGGACTCGGACCAGCTCTTCGTCCGTTCTCCCGAGGAAATGTACGCGGCGTTTCCGGGGTTCGAAGACGCGGTCGCCCGCTCGCAGGAGATCGCCGATCGCATCGACATTCAGCTCGATCTGAAGTCACGCCATTACCCGGTCTTTCAGCCGCCGGAAGGCAAACGCGACATCGACTATCTGCGCGAGCTGTGCGAAGAGGGGATGAAGTTCCGCTATGGCGAGAACGGCATCACCGACGCGCATCGCGAGCGGCTGAAGTTCGAATTGTCCGTCATCGAGAAGATGGGATACGCCAGCTATTTTCTGATCGTGTGGGACTTCGTGCGATTCGCGGGCGAACAGGGGATTCCGTGCAGTGCCAGAGGTTCAGCGTGCGGCGCGATTGTCGCCTATGTGCTCAAACTCAGTCACGTCTGTCCGCTGGAATACGACCTGCTGTTCGAACGATTTCTGGACCCGAGCCGCACCGAGCCCCCCGATATCGACATCGACTTCTGCCGCGATCGCCGGCAGGCGGTGATCGACTATACGAAGCAAAAATACGGCTCGGCCAACGTGTCACAGATCGGCACGTTCGGAACGTTGAAGGCCAAGGCGGCGATCCGCGACGTCGCGCGGGTGCTGTCAGTCTCCCCCAAAGACGTCGACGTCATCGCCAAGATGGTCCCGGAGACGCTCAACATCACGCTGGAGGAAGCGATCAAGGAAAGCGCCGAGTTGAAGTCGCTGTACGACAGCGATCCGAAGATCCGCGAGATTCTCGATCTGGCGAAACAGATCGAGGGTCTGGCACGCAGCGCGGGAACTCACGCGGCCGGCGTGGTGGTCTCGGACCGGCCGATCTCCGAATACGTGCCGCTGCAGACGATCACTGGCAAGACCGACGTCATCACGCAGTGGGAAGGTCCGACGGTCGAAAAGGCCGGCCTGCTGAAAATGGACTTCCTCGGCCTGCGCAACCTGACGATCCTCGACAAGGCGGTCAAGAACGTGAAAAAGCACCGCGGCCTCGACATTGATCCGGTCAAGCTGCCATTGGACGACAAGAAGACGTTCGCCCTGCTGCAACGGGGCGAGACCAAGGGGATCTTCCAGTTGGAGTCGGGCGGGATGCGCGACCTGCTGACCAAGATGAAGCCGGACAAGTTCGCCGACATCATCGCCACGTCGGCCCTCTACCGACCCGGCCCGCTCGAAGGGGGCATGGTCATGACGTACGTCGACGTGAAGCACAAGCGGCTGCCGCTGCCGCGCGTGCATCCGATCGTCGACAAGATTCTGGACGAGACCTACGGCGTCATGGTCTATCAGGAACAGGTCATGCGGATTCTGAACCGGCTCGGCGGGATCGATCTGCCGCAGTCGTACCAGTGCATCAAGGCGATCAGCAAGAAGAAGCTGGAGACGATCGCCAAGTACCGCGAACAGTTCCTGCAGGGGGCGAAGGCCAACAACTTCCCGGACGCCAAGGCGGTCGAACTGTTCGGCATGATCGAGAAGTTCGCCGGTTACGGCTTCAACAAGTCGCACTCGACCGCGTACGGCGCGGTCGCCTATCAGACCGCGTATTTGAAGGCCCATATCCCCCCCGAGTTCATGGCGGCGCAGATGTCGTGCGAACTGCGCGAAACCTACAAGCTGATCGAGCACGTCGAGGATTGCCGCCGGATGGGGCTCGACATCCTGCCCCCGAACGTCAATCAGGGGACCGTGGAATTCTCGGTACTCGGCGACAAGCTCACGTTCGGACTCGGCGCGATCAAGGGGGTCGGCGAAGCGGCGGTCGGGGCCGTGGTCGTGGAACGCGAGCGGAACGGTCCGTTCAAGAGCATCTTCGATCTCGCCGAACGCTGCGATCCGAAAAACGTCGGCAAGGGGGTGCTGGAACTGCTGGTGAAGGCGGGCGCGTGCGACTGTCTCGGCGGCAAACGCTCGCAACTGTTCGCCGTGATCGAACGCGCGGTGCAATCGGCCTCCAACGCGTTCCGCGACAAGCAGCGCGGCCAGAAGAATCTGTTCGGCGGCGACGATGACGAGGAACAAATCGCGGCCGGCACGTCGTCGGCTCCGACCAACCTGCCCGACATGCCGGAATGGTCGCAGCGCGAAAAACTGGCGTTCGAACGCGAGGCGCTCGGCTTCTTCCTGACGTCGCACCCGCTGGCCGAGATGGGCGACATCATCAAACAGTTCTCGACGCATGAGAACCGGATGCTTCTCGAACTGGAGGACGGCGTCGAGGTGGTCCTCGGCGGCATGATCTCGGCCATCAAGAAGGCTCAAACCAAGAAGCCCAGCCGCAACGGGAATTCGAAGTACGTGAACTTCGACTTCGAAGATCCAACGGGCGTCGTCCGCTGCATCATGTGGCCGGAAGAGTTCGCGCGACTGGGCGACAAGGTCGAACCGGAACAGGTCCGCGTCCTGCGCGGCAAAGTCGACAAACGCAGCCGCGAACCGAATGTCATCGTCGATGCCATGTGGACTCTGGAAGAGGTCGAAAAGGAATTCACGCGGCAGGTGCTGATCAAGTTCCAGAAGGGCCTGCACGACACCCGCGCGATCGAACGTGTCCGCGACATCATCCAGAAGAACCCCGGCCGGGCCGAGATCATCCTGATCGTCGACACGGCCGACGGCGACACGCGCCAACGATACGTGGCCGCCAAGCCGCTGGAACAAAAACTGAGCGTGAACCGCGAACTCCGCCGCGAACTGACCGAGGCACTCGGCGAGGGCCACGTCAAATTCGTGGCCGACCTCAAAAAGAAGCCGTCCGGCGGCCAAGGCGTGGGACGATAGGCGAGTCTCGCTGACCAACCAATTCGAATGTTGGTCCGATTGCGTCTTGGAATTGCCTTCAAGGTAGCCATCATCGCTCCGCCTGATGAACCTGGAACACCAGCGACGTCGACCCTGTGTGAAGTAACTCTGGAAACTTCGGTAATTTCGGCCAAATGACCCGCCAAATGTAATGATCTGGTGAGTCTTTTTGCATGGTAGTGTCGCATTTTTATTGACATTCCATGACAGAGCGTAGACAGGAGTGAAAATGTTGCGCGTGGGAGGTATCTGATGACCACGATTCCGAATCAGTCAAATCCATTGGCGGGTTTGTTGGCATCCGCCGCGGCTGGAGATGCAGCAGCAGAGTTCGGTGATATTGCCGAGTCGAACTTGCTTTGCGCGAGCGAGTTACCCGGCAGCAACTCGCTCGACATTGATGCGGCTTTGGTACGCATCGACGAGATGGCTCACCAAGTCGATGCGGAAATCCGGCGAAATTATCACCGCTTTGTGAACGGACCCATCTGAAGGTGACAATTCGCAAGCGAAATACAGTGTCCTGATGATGGTCACGGTGCTCCAGCAGGATTTTGGAGTCCAATATAATCCCGAGCGCATCCGCAATCCCGATTTCCGCGATGCCAGCGATCTGTTTCTTCATGGAATGCTTGGCGGCAACGGCGGCACCTGTGCGTCGATGCCTGTGCTGTACACCGCCATCGGACGACGGTTGGGCTGGCCAATCAAATTGGTCCATACGCGAGCCCATGTGTTTTGTCGCTGGGATGACCCTGAAGGTCGGCATCCTTTCGGCAAAGAATGTTTCAATTTGGAAGGAACCGGTCACGGAGCGCATCTGGTCTCCGATGACTACTACCACAATTGGCCGGAACCGCTCACTGGGGAAATGATTGAGCGGTTCGGGTATTTGAGATCACTCACACCGGCGGAAGAACTCGCTGGATTTCTCGCATTGCGAGGACACTGCCTGGAAGATAACGGATGGATTGGAAAGGCGATGGAAATCTATGGATGGTCATGCCGTCTGGCTCCGAACGATCCGGTTTACCGAGCGTTTCGAGAACATGCGGAATTCGTCCATGACGCTATCCTTGAAAAGCAAACGTTGCTGGATTACTTCGGGCCGGACATGCCTCTGCCTTTTGGATACTTTCCTCGGCATGTGCTGCGCCAGATGGCTGCGGAAATGGCTTTTGCGGAATGCGAGCATTTCAACCGTATGCAGCGTTTGGAACGTGAGCGATTCGAGACTC
>JANMLE010001505.1:0-3302 GCA_031372385.1 Planctomycetota bacterium
CGAAGTCGCGGATGAACAATCGTTGCTCTGAGGCAACGAGTTCGTGCCGAACGCCAGCGGGAAGTGACCGAACGCCGGATTCGCCAGGTCAGCGAAAAGAGATTCCATCGATCTGACGAGGCGGTCGGTGAGGCCAACGAATACTGATCGCCAGAATGCGATTGCGTTCCGGGCTGGAATTCGAATACACAGTCGCGGTTGGAGCGGATTCGGATTCGGCACATCGATGGAGCGAATGTGACATGACATTGGGGCGTCGCAGGGAAGCGTGGCTGATCGCGGGGTTGCTGGCCGTCTATCTGATGCTCGCGGCGGTGCTGCCCGCGGCGGACGATGAGGTTTACTACTGGAGCTGGGCGCGGCCGCTTCAGTTCAGTTACTACGACCATCCGCCGCTGACGGCCTACATGATCCGGTTGTCCACCGCCGTGTTCGGCGACAGCATCTTCGGGTTCCGTGTGCCGGCCTGTCTGGCGATCGCGTTTGTTGTGGGCGTGATCGCGCACTTGTCCCGTCCCAAATCATTGCTGCCGGGAATCGTGCTGACTCCGCTCTTCACGCTCGGCGCGGTGATGATTACTCCCGACACGCCGCTGCTGTGTGCGTGGGCGGCTTATGTCTGGTGGCTGGTCGAAGTGCATCGCCGGCTGACTCCGGTCGCGGACGAGGGACCGGCTTCTGGGAACCCTGCGGACACAACGGTGCCGTGGTGGCTGTGGATGGTGGGCGGCGTGATTCTCGGTGGCGGAGTGCTCGGCAAGTACACGATGGCGCTGGCAGTCCCCTCGGGCTTGGTCAGCTTTTGTCTGGTGCGGCATCTGTGGCGGCGCTGGTTGCCGGGTTACATCCTGCACGGCGTCGTCGCGTTCGTGGTGGCGTCGCCGATTTTGATTCACAACATTCAGCATGACTTCGTCCCGCTGCTGTTTCAGTGGCGGCATTCGATGGGGGATTCGCGGCCGGGCCTCAAACCGTTTGGCGAGTTCATTGGCGTCCAACTGCTGCTGTTCGGCACGCTGCCATTTTTCCTGTATCCGTGGGTGATTTGGAACTTTCGGAAGCTGTGCGAAAACCCGCGGCTGCGGGCGTGTGCCTGCCTGTATGCCCTGCCGATGACCTTCTTCCTGTACAAGGCGACTCAGGCTCCGTTGCAGGGGAATTGGGCGCTGGTCATGTTTGTGTCGTTCTGGCCGCTGGCGGCCGTCTGGTATGAAGCGGTTGGCCGGTCGAAATCCTGGCGGTCGTGGACGGTCGCGTCGTTCGTCATCCCGGCGGCGTGTGTCCTCACGCTGTCGATTCATCTGCTCGCGCCGCTGCCGGTGATCCCGATCGAAGGGGACCGCATCACCCGGCAATACGGGGTGAATGACGCGACGCGCCAGATTGCCGAAACGATCCGCCAGCGCGGCGAACAGTTGCCGGTGTTTTCACCGACGTACCAGATCACCGCGTGGCTGCGCTTTCAATCGCTCGACGGCCGGCAGATCGACCAGATCTCGCGCCCGAGCCACTTCACCCAGCATCCGGAACACCTCACCGATGTCGATCGCGCCTACGTCGTTGCCGATCACCGCCTGCCGCCGACGTTCGCCGAAGGATTCGACGAGCCGCAGTTGATCGGAAAGTTTCCCGTCATCGTCCGCGGCGCGGAAGTGCGAGACCTTCAGTTGCTGTTGTACACCAAGACCAAAGTCGCGAAGAGCGAAGCCTCGCAGTCGAACGTCACCCTCGTGAGTCACGAGGAAGCCAATGAGGAATCCAGCGCGGAGCCCGCCCGACTCGTCGCCGAGCCCTCAGAAGCGAAACTCAAACCCGCAAACGCTGCTTCTGGGTTGTCTCTTCGTCTGCGAGTCTTCGAAGCAACTCGTGAGGGATTCGAGGAACTGGGCATCGACGATGGGAACGGAATGGCGTTTCAAGAAACGGCGGGCGACTTCGCTGCGAAAGTGGATGAACTCAAACGGACCGGACATTTGAAGACCCTGTCCGAGCCCGTGCTGGACCTCGACATGAACCGAACGTCACGATTCTTCCGCGGCGGCGAGTTTCCTGTTCCCGTTCCGCAAATTTCGTTGAAATTGGCCGAGGAATTCGCGGTCGAGTGGCGCGAATTCGGAATCGGTTTCGATGTGACCCTCCTCCCCCGGACAGACGGACGATTGGCACTGCGGTTTGAAGTCTCCGTGAGCGAACTAGACACGGCGAACGGAATCACTCTTAACGGGATGTTCGTTCCCGGAATTTCAAGACGCAGAATGCAGTCAACCGTGGCGTTACCGTGGAACGAACGCCTGCTGGCCATGCCCTGCATTCGATCCGACAACGACACACACCTGCTGTTCTGCTGGAAGATTGACGATGCCAACGCACCCGTCAGTGCATCAGACGCAACCGCACCGGCATCGGCTGCAGATCAGGATTAGTGCTTCGTCAACCTTGAGTTCTGGGGTAGCCACGGTCGCCAGACCGTGGGTCATACAAACTCGATTGCCGCTACTCACCCACGCTCTGACGAGCGTGGCTACAACCGCTGATTGATTCGTTGATGAAGCATTAGCGGCTGTGCATTGTCTACTTCTGAGAGTTGCACGGTCTGACGCAACGCGAGCGGTGTCTCCCGGCCACGGCGCGGGGTTCACGGCTCCGCCTTCCCCTTCGCGCTCCCTTTGATGCGCGCGGACCAAAAGGATTTCCGCGCGAATCAAAAGCAGCGCCAATAACGAGGGCTGCCGAACTGGGGAAGGCCTGACGTCACACCCGTCCGATTGAGGCAATCAAGACTGCGGCTCTTTCCCGCAGCCCAACGATCGTAGATAGTGGTTCAGTTTGAGTGGCACGCCCTGAGTCCTCTGTATAGACCGGGGACATGGGTAACGGGTGTTCGGGGACATGGGTAACACATTCGGTCATACTGGCGATTTCCATTTTGGGGATGCTGGTATGGTTTGAAAAGTGTCGTGCGTCATGTCTGTTCGTGAAGAGTTTGCGGCGTTGTCGGTTGCCGGGGGGGCGAATGTTCGGGAGTTGTGCCGCCGGTTTGGGGTGAGTCCCAAGACCGGCTACAAGTGGATCGCGCGGTTTCGCGCCGGCGGCAAAGCGGGTTTGGCGGATCGTTCGCGGCGTCCGGCGGTTTCGCCGGGTGAGACCCCGGCCGCGATGGCCGGTTTGATTGTGGCGTTGCGAGCGAAGCATCCCGCCTGGGGCGGGCGGAAGTTGAAGCGCCGGCTGGAGGATCTGGGGCATGCGGGGGTTCCTGTGGCGAGCACCATCACCGGCATCCTGCGTCGGGAGGGATTGTTGAA
>JANMLE010000568.1:0-1296 GCA_031372385.1 Planctomycetota bacterium
GGCACATCAAGGATGTCATCGGCCAGTCCGAGTTCCTGAAGGATTTCCGTCAGGTCGCCGCCTCCTCCACGCGAGGCTGCATCGTGCTCGAACGCCCCGACCTGCTGCATCAACTGGTGGTCAGCCATCAGGCGGACGATCAGACCGCCCGGAAGACCGCGCTGGCCGAACTCACCGCCATGCAGTCGCGTCCGTCGCAATACGGCCCCGGCCAGGAGATCCCCGAACGAAGCTGGGTTTATCGATTGGCCAAGCGATTCTGGTTCAACGATTTCGGAGCCTACGAGGCCCTCGACGCGGCAGCCGCGCAGCAGCCGATGCCGGTGGCTAAGTGATCTGACGAACCGGATTGCCGGAGATTTCACCAAGGGGAGCGAACATGCAACTATGCCCGGTTTGTAACGGCAAACTACTTGAGATCACTGACGGCAAGAACCGTGGCCTCAGGTGCCACACCGTTACCTGTTTGTTTAACTTTCAGGATCAAATTTGCCCAAAGTGTGGTAAGAAGCCAACGACGGCACAGCAGCCGTATTTGGGGTTATACCGATGTACATGTTCTGACGGGCACACGTGGAGCATCCCGTCGGAGAGTGATCACGACTAACTCGCCAACTCTGCATCCCCCGGGCTTCCCGTTGGTCCAGCCGCGGCCACCCTGCCGACGCGGACAATAATTGCAGTTTCTATCATCGGTTGAATCAGAAGTTCGGCGTAGTTCACACACGGGATCGATCATGTCCGTCTTTCGCCAGAAATCGAAATCCACACTTCGCAGTCTTTCACAAGCGGCTGCTTGGATGCTGTCACGTCACGTTGGACCAGACCACTGGTGGCAGTCAACCGTGCTTACCAAAGTGAACCCAGACAACAGCACACGGCCCATCTTTGACAAGCAGGTCGCTGAAGATCTTTTTGCTGAACTGGCAAGGCGGGGTCTGATCGTTCCGATCAATCGAAATATTGGTGAATCCAACGTTCCAGCGTACACAATGAGGTACGACCCTGAAGGCTGGCACAAGGCAGTTGCAGATGGACGCCCAATCTATGCTTGGTGCCTAAAACTCAGGCGTGATTGGTTTCTCGTTCTTCTCTCGTTCTTCGTTGGATGCGTAGTGACTACGCTCGCAAACAGAGCGGTGAAAGTGCTCGACACATTGTTGGATGGGGTGAGTAAAGAAGTACCGACTAAAGGCAATAGTGAATTCGTCAAATCCGAACCTGACGAGACGGCCGTAAAGGCGGCCCGCAAGTCAGATGAACGAATTGTCGAGTTGGAGCGACAGAAATCAGCTC
>JANMLE010001513.1:0-3627 GCA_031372385.1 Planctomycetota bacterium
CAACAGATCACCCGGCTGACGACCGACCCGCGCGATGCCGCGGGATTGGCACTGCGCGGCGAGTTGCGATTGCACCGCGGCGAAGAAGCGGCCGGTTTGGCGGACCTGCGGGAATCGCTCCAACGAAAGCCTGATCCGCACGTCAAGTCCGTGTTGGCGACGGCGCTGCTGGCCGCCGTGCGGGCCGATCCCCAGCGGATCGGTGAGCACGTCGCCGAGTTGGAATCGATCACGGATGATCCACAGCAAAAGAATGAGTTCTTGCGACTCTATTCGAAGTCGCTCGAAGCCGCCGGCGACCGGCGCGGTGCGTTTGCTCAACTGATTCGGCTGGCCGAGACCGCGCAATTCCTCGACAGCCTGAGACCGGTCGAAACGGGCTATTCCGTCCGCACCGACAGGTCTGTTCGTGCCCGACTGAATGAGATGTACTCGGCGGCACCGGCCGATGAGCGGGTGGAACTGGACCGAATCCTCGAAAAACACATTCACACGACGGCAACCGCGCCGGGACAAGGTGAGCATCTGGAACGTTGCCTGCGGTTCTTCGGCGGGTTGTCCAAAGCCGACTCGATCCTGCTGCAGTTCGTGATGAAGATCGAAGACGGAATCACCGCGCCGCGGCGACTGGAATTGCTGCGTCTGTTCCAGCGGTCCGGCGATGTCGCCGTCGCGGCGCGCGCCACCGCATTGCGGTGTGCCGAACTGATCAAGTCCGAACAGTGGCAGGCTGCCGTTCCACTGATCAGGCAGTTGCGCCTGGAGTATGCCGACCGGGAATGTTTGGATGGAAAGTCCGGTCGCAGCCTGGCCGATGAATGGTCCGCGCGCGAGGAACTGCGCCGGTTGATGACCGCGCCGGTTGTTTGGCGCGAGGGTCCGATCGATGTGACTCGCGGGATGCGCGAGCCCGGGTCTCAACGGACGACGGTCCCCGCCGAAATCGTCTCGCGCTCCGGTGCTCTGCTGGCGGGCTGGTCCTTTGAAACGGACCAGGCCGGCACGCTGCTGATGGCGCGCGATGCCGCGGGCGTTCTCCGCTGGAAGCTCCCATTGCCCGTCGACGGCGAGTTCAGCGACCCCGACCTGCGTAGCGTGCCGGTTCCCTGCCAGGTTCATGTCCGCGACAACTGGCTGGCCGTGTCGCGCGTGACGTTTTTCGTGGTCATTGATGTCTCGTCGACACCATTGCCGCGGATCGTCTGGCAACAGTTGCTGAAGCCCGCGGGAATTTCCGCGGCGAATTCTCAGCAGCAAATGCGGGTGCGAGTGAATGGTCGGATCACCACGCGCCCCTCGGGTTCATTTGGACAGGTGGTCGGGGTGACGCGGGAATCGGTGATCTACACGGTGGGAAGCAAGCTGCTGGCTGGCGACTTGGAAACCGGCCGCCTCGCGTGGTCGCGTCAGGAGCCGGGCTTCAGCCAGGTCGACGCCTCGGCCGATGACCGGGTCATCGCCGTCACCGGAAAGGTCGGGGGACCGGAAGTCCTGCTGCTGCGAACCCTGGACGGTGCCCGGATCGCGAAGCGGTCCGCACAGCCCCTGGCACTTTGGACCCGCGGGTCTCGGCAACTCGTCCGCCGCGCCAGCGCGCCGAACATGGTGTTTGAACTGCTCGATCTCGAACGCGATGCCCTCGTGTGGAGACACGAATGTCTGGCCGACACACAGGTGACGGTGGTCGACGATGAGGACGTGGCGTTCTTGGAGCCAAATGGTCAACTGCTGATGGCCCGGCTGTCGGACAAGCGCGAACGGTATCGCGCGCAACTCCCGCTGAAGTTGGGGGCGCTCGCGCAGAGTTGGGTCGCCGTGCAGCGGTCGGCCGACCGCGACATCATTCTCGCCGGTGAGTCCTACAGGCACCGGGCCACTCAGATTGCCCCGTTTGATCTGGCCAGCACTCAAATGGCCACCGCGTTCGACGGGCAGGTCTGCGCCGTGTCTCCGGTCGATGGGCGCGTGCTGTGGACGAGATCAGTGGCGAAGGCAGCGTTCGACCGGACTCAACCGGCGGGTCTCCCCGTGTTGTTGCTCGCCTCGCGCCAGATCGACGAACGCAACGCCGGCAATCCATTCCTCCAGCGGTTCCGGATGACCGCGACGATCATCGACAAGCAAACGGGGAATGAAGTCTATTCGACAGACGAGACCGCGCCGTCGCAGGCACCGCGCTTCGAACCCGACCCCGAACGCGGCCGCATCGTCGTCAACTTCCACGAATGGCAGCTTGATTTGAAGTTTCCCGGCACTGATGCCAACGCTGACAAATCGAATCCCGGATTTTGATCATGCCACCGGTCGACGTTCCGCCGCTGGCATTGCAAACTTTATCCCTCGCGCGGCCCGAACTGTGTTGTTTACCGTTCGAGCCGCGCCCGCCAGGAAGCGGGATCCAGAGAACGCTTCCTGACGGGCGCGGCTCTGTCAAACATCTCACTCATGACCGCGTGGAGAATAGTCTGAGCAGTCTGCGGTAGCTCCATCTCCATTGCATCTTCCTCTCCTCTTGCTCCTGATGTTTCCCATGCACACCAAGAAGTCCACTGTCCGGCTGACTCCCTTCCTGCTCTGCGTGCTGCTGTGGCATCTGCCCGGTTGCGGGTCGTCCAAGCCAACATCCACCGACGAGGAGCGCGCGGCCAACGAAGCGGCCGGCGCTGCCGATAACGCGGCCCCTGTCACCAACCCTCGCGACATTCCGCTCGATCCTCAGCGGTCCCCGAAGGTCGTCGTTTACTCGAATCCGATCGGGTGCCTGGTCTTCGTCGACTTCGTCCCCGTGCGCAACGACAACGAGGGGCTCGCGCTGACGCCGTGCGAGTTCACCGTTCCGCGGGGATCGCATTCGATCTCGGTCGAGAAGCCCGGCGGGAAGCGTGCGACGCAGCAACTGGACGTGCAGAGCTTCACCGAACTCGAGTTCGACGTCAGTTCAATCCCTCTCGATGTCGACGACCCGTCGATCCTGAATGCCCCGTTGTTTGAGGCGGCGGTCGGCCGGTCCATTCCCCTGGCGACGTTGAATACGCCCGGCAAGGAACTCGATCCGTTCCTCACCGCCGACGGGCGGACGATCTTCCTCGTCAGCGACCGGGGGGGCGTGCGCGGCGTCTATACCGCCACGCGGCCAACCCCCTATCACGATTTCGACGAGCCCACAATCATCACCGCATCGAGCGGCGCGGACCTGCCGGTGTCGCCCTCCGTCAGCAATGACGGCCTGATCCTGGTGTATGGCGTCGCCGAAAAGTCGAGGCTGTGGCAACTGACCCGCAACAACATCGAGGCCCCGTTCGACAACAAGGAGATCACCCGCAGTGACGACAAGGGGGAGCGCGCCTGGCGCTCGGCACAACTGTCGGGCGACGGGCTGAGACTCTTCTGGACGGAAGAGGGGGACGACGCGACGATCACGCGCGCGGCGGTCCGGTCGACAACAGGAAAACTGTTCGGCAAGACACTCGCCTTCGAACTGCCGGGCCAGCATCCGCACATGTCGTCCGATGGATTGCGGCAGTACTCGTTCGATGGCTCGACGCTGCACCGCTCACACCGCGGGTCCGTCCGGCAGCCGTTCGGAGCGCCCGAGGTTGTGGCCGAATTGGAACCGGCTGGCTACGA
>JANMLE010001519.1:0-3050 GCA_031372385.1 Planctomycetota bacterium
CGCCGACCTGAAGATCTGGTGGTTGTACCGGATGTGGTCGTCGGCCAATCCACTGGCCGAGAAGCTGGCGCTCTTCTGGCACAATCACTTCGCCACGTCGAATGACAAGGTGCGATCCGTCGCGCAGATGCTGGCGCAGAATGAGTTGATCCGCGCGCAAGGACTCGGCGACTTCAAGCAACTGCTGCATCAAATGTCACGCAACACGGCGATGCTGGTGTGGCTCGACGGCAACGCCAATCGCAAGCGGCATCCGAACGAAAACTTCGCCCGCGAGATCATGGAACTGTTCGCGCTGGGGGTGGGGAACTACACCGAGAAGGACATTCAGGAAGCGGCCCGTGCCTTCAGCGGGTGGCACGTCCGCGAGGGAGCGTTCTGGTTCAACCGCTCACAGCACGATGATTCACCGAAGACGGTGTTCGGCAAGTCGGGCAACTTCGACGGCACCGCCATCGTGGATCTCTGTCTGGCCCAACCGGCGTGTGCGCGGTTTCTGGCGATGAAGCTGCTCAAGACGTTCGTCTATCCCGAACCGACGCCAGCCCTGATCGACGCCGTGGCGACCCGCATCCGCCTGCATGACTTCGCCATGACACCCGTGCTGCGCGAGTTGTTTTCATCGCAGATGTTCTTCGACGCCGCGCATCGCCGCTCGGTCATCAAATCGCCGCTCGACCTGGTGGTCGGCTCGCTCCATTCGCTGGCCGCCACGGTGAAATGGCCGCCCGTCGCCCGGCTGCTCGCCAATCTCGGCCAGGACGTCTTCGAACCGCCATCGGTCAAGGGTTGGGAGGGGGGGCGACTCTGGATCAACTCGTCGTCGATCCTGCTGCGCACCAACTTCGCCACCGATTTGGCATCGGGTGAACAGATCGCCACACTGCTGAAGTCGATCATCGACGGAGCCGGCGGCACGAGCGAATCGGTCGTCGCGCGGCTCGACAAGCTGCTGCTCGGTGGCACGGCGGATGAGGGGCTTCGCGCCGATCTCGTGTCTCACCACAAACAGGCAGAAGGAAACGCCGTGCAAAAGTTGCGGGGATTGTTGCAGCTCGTGCTGTCGCTGCCCGAGTATCAGTTACACTGATCGGCGTCGATCTGCCTTCTGACTCCGACGAAAGGCCGCATCATGCCGCTTTTGATTCCCGATGACCTGTTGTCCGACGCCGGATTGGGTGTTGATCATGCCCGTGTCGAAATCGCGTGCCGGCTTTACGACGGCGGCACACTCACGATGGGCCAGGCCGTGCGGTGGTCGCAGCTCACGCGGGGCCAGTTTGAAGAGGCTCTGCGCGAACGGAACCTGCCGGTCTATCGACTCGATGCGGAGGATCTCCGGCAAGACTTGGAGAGCCTGCGTCAATTAGGCACGCCGGTGGACGGCCCGATCTGATCCTCGGTTCGATTTCGGGAGTTGATCGTGCCGATCGTCGTGAGTGACACGTCTCCAATTCGTGCGCTGGATCATCTAAGGGAGGTCCACCTGATCGCCGAGATGTATGGAAGAGTGATCGTCCCACCCGAGGTCGCCCGAGAACTGCGAGAACCGCGCGCGTCGTTTCCAACGATCGATGTCACCGTGTTCGGTTTTGTCGATGTCGTTCCCGTCTCTGATCGGATGAGAATTGACACGCTGACGAAAGAACTTGATTTGGGAGAAGCCGAGACGATCGCTCTCGCGTGTGAACTCAGCGCTGATGCCGTCCTCGTGGACGAAAAGCGCGGTCGCCGGGTGGCGGGCGGCTTGGGATTGCGGGTGATCGGCACGGTGGGCATTCTCTTGCGGGCCAAGGCAGAGAATCGCATTCCTGCGATCAAACCGTTGTTGGAGTCATTGACTAACGAATTGGATTTCTTTCTCAGCCCCCAACTTTGCGCCGATGCGATTCGAATCGCGGGCGAAGCGACATGACACAGATCTGGTACTCATTGGATATCCACAACCCACGAGGCAGTTCATGCACACACTGACTTCAACGCGACGCGAGTTTCTTCGTCACCTGGGCGCGGCGGGGATCGTGTCGCTCGGAGCCGTCCCGCCAAGCTTCATGATGCGAGCGGCTCAAGCGGCTGGAGGCATCGCCGCGCGCGACAAGCGCGTGCTGGTGCTGATCCAACTGGCCGGTGGCAACGATGGACTCAACACGCTCGTTCCGTTTGGTGATCCCGCCTACGAAAAGGCGCGGCCGGGGATCGGGATTAACAAGGGGCAGGTGCTGAAGCTGAACAACGATGTCGGCCTCCATCCGAGCCTGACCGGGCTGCGCGAGCTGTACGACGAGGGGAAGTTGGCCATCGTGCAGGGGGTCGGCTACCCGAACCCGGATCGTTCGCACTTCCGTTCGATGGACATCTGGCAATCCGCGCAACCCCAGAACGAAAACCCGCGCGACGGTTGGCTCGGCCGGGCTCTGGAATGGCAGTTCGACCGCCAGCCGGCGCTGGCCGAAGCATTGTCGTTGGGGACCGACAAGCTGCCGTTGGCGTTTGTCAGCACGCGCGTCAACGTCCCGACGCTGCGGCGATTGGAAGAGTTTCAACTCGTCGATGGACAGGGCTCCGCGTCGAACCGCGCGTTGACCCGTTCGGCCATGAAGCAGTTGTCGGCCGAGTCGGCGACGGGGGAACTCGACTTCCTGCGCCGCGCGACGACGACCGCGCTGACCAGTGCCGAGCGGCTGAAGAGCCTGTCGTCCACGTACCGCACGACGGTCAGCTACCCGAGTACCGGTCTGGCCAGCCGACTGAAGCTGATCTCGCAGATGCTGACAGCCGATCTGCCCGCGCGGATGTTCGTCGTGTCACTCGACGGCTTCGACACGCATTCGCAGCAGGCACCGGGGCATGCCGCGCTGATGGCCGAGCTGTCCGGTGCGATCCGCGCCTTCGAACAGGATCTCGTCGAGCACAAGTTGTCCGACCGGGTGATGTTGGCGACGTACTCCGAATTCGGCCGGCGAGTCGCCGAGAACGGCAGCCTCGGCACCGATCACGGAGCGGCCTCAATGTTGTTCGCGCTGACACCGACCGGCAAAGCCGGCCTGCAC
>JANMLE010000662.1:0-1001 GCA_031372385.1 Planctomycetota bacterium
CGGAGAGTTTCGACGAGAGACGCTGGATCGCAGCGCGGTAATGCCGTTCCAAATTCGGACCGACCCAGATGAGGGCGACTGAATCCTTGGCGCGAATTGTCTTGTCTCCCATCGTCGCTTCCGTTGGCGGCTGTTCAAACACGACTCAGGCAACGCCGGGCCATCGTAGCGGCCCCCGGTGAGATTCGCACGGGCATGTGGTTGCAGGCGCGCAGGGCCTCGCCGTTTTCCATGTAGGGTGGGACCAGCTCGCTTCGAGCGCCGGCCCACCATCAGGAAACATGGCGAATTACTGGTGGGCCGGCGCGGCGAAGCGCCGCTGGTCCCACCCGACATTCGGACCGACTTCAAAACGCCAATGGTCCCGGTTGCACCCGCGACCCGCCGCGACCAGTTGCATTCCCCGGTCGCGTTGCAATGATGGCATCGGACGCGAAGTTATCATCAAGCGAGGTGACTCATGAACTCGAATGCTCCATCGCAGCTCGGCACGCCGGTTCCCACTTTTTGCGAAGACGTGGAACTGTCCGGGCACATCATCGACAGCCTGTTGCTGCCGAAAGTCCTGGACGAAATCACCGGCTTGGGGGGTGAGTATCAGAGCCACGACATTCGCATTGGTCACAACCGCAACGACCCGAGTTACATTCGCCTGACGGTGACCGCACCGACGTTGCAGTGCCTGGAAAAGATTCTGACCGCCATCGGTCAGCACGGTGCCGTTCCCGTTCAGCACCATGACTGCCGTCTGGAACCGGCGGACATGGACGGGGCGTTTCCCGAAGGGTTCTATGCGACGACCAATGAATCAACAGAGGTTCGGCTGGCGAACTCGTGGATCGCCGTCGAGTTGCAGGAGATGGACTGCGGGATCGCCGTCGACCGGACGGCGCGACGGGCACGTTGCGTCGCGATGGCCGACGTCAAGCGGGGAGACATGATCGTGATCGGCCGCCTGGGGACGCGGGTCTTTCCCGTCGGTCGCGATGCTGATCACGGTC
>JANMLE010001575.1:0-5650 GCA_031372385.1 Planctomycetota bacterium
GGCCAACCGCCCCGCCACGACTTCACCCATCTGCCGCTGCGGCACCAACCGGCTGACCTGCCGGCCAATCTCATGCGCCCGCAACTCGATCACCGAATAATGCGGCACCCCCACCAGCGTCCCCGCCGCCACATCCATCTCCGTCGCGACGTCGGCCGCCTCTCTCAAAATGCGCTCCAACCGCTCCTTCAACTCCATCAACTTCGCATCCCTGCGAACCTTCTTCACCGTGAATTCCAATCAGACGTTTCCGACAAAAGTCGTGGAGCACGTTTTCAACGTGCTCAAATCGCCAGGAACCAGGCAGGTTGAAAACGTACCCCACGTCCTTGCTGAGCTTTTGTCGGAAACGTCAATCACCCAACCCCACCACATCCACCAGCTTTAGCACAAATCCAAAAATCCTCCGATTGACCTTTCCACGGCCTTCTGCACACCGACAACACCCCGCGCAAAAGCTGACATGCACCCCGCCTCATCGACCGGCGCAAACGGCTATTGACCGAAGCCGCGGACGCCATTACAAGCCGCACGGTTAACAGGGAAGTTGTTTCTCGCGGAAGGAGTCCGCTCATCATGAGACATGCGTCGTGGATCTTGCTGGTTGTCGCGCTGGCCGGTTGCCAGCGGCAAAGTGCGAAGCCACCGGCGGCGACGTCGTCGTATTTGACGGCCGAACCGATGCCACCGGAAGTCGCTGAACTGATCGAGCAGGGTGACCTCGCGGCCGCTCTGGCCAAGGTCGACCAGTTGATCGCGGCGCAGCCCGGTGAAGCGATGTTGCATTCGATCCGGTCCTCCGTGCAGCAGCGCCAGGGGAAGATCGAGGCCGCCATCGCCGATCTGAACAAGGCCATCGAGCTGAACGGCCAGGATCCCCGGTTGTATAACAACCGCGGCTTTGTGCTGCTGGGAAATCAGCAGTTCGCGGCCGCGCTGGCCGATTTCGACCGGGCCACGGAACTGGCTCCGGAATACACGAACCCGTTCAATAACCGGGGTCTGTTGCTGATCGCCAAGGGGCAGTTCGCATCGGCCATCGAACAACTGGATCGGGCCCTGCGGTTGGATCCAAACTATGTCGACGCCTACAACAATCGCGGTTTCGCGGCCTTTCAGGCGGGGAATGCCGAGGCGGCGCTGGCGGACTTCAACAAGGCGATCAGCCTCAATCCGAAGTACGTGAATGCCTTCAACAACCGGGCGCTGTTGCGGGCGCGCGTCGGAGATTTGGAAAACGCGATCGAGGATCTGACCAAGGCGATGATGCTCGAACCGCTCAATCCGAAGTACTACGATCACCGCAGCGAGATCTATCGCCGGATGTCGGAGCCGAATTTGGCGCTGGCCGACGAGGCCCGGCATGACTGGTTGCTGCGGCGGCAGGAACTGAGCGGCGCGATACTGGCCCAACCCAACGATGTCCGGCTGCTGCTGGAGCGGGCCAAACATCATCTGGCGGCCGACGATTCGGCCAAGGCGATGGATGATGTCCAGCGAGCGCTGACGATTGAGTCACAATCGGTTCCGGCGCTCCTGCTGCGGGGCAAGATCCAGTTGACCATGAGTGATTTCCAGAATGCGCTCGACTCAGCCAACGCCGCGCTGGAGATCGAGCCGCAGCAGGAAGCGCACTCGTTGCGGGGCGACGCCTGTCTGGGGTTGAAGGACTATGACCGGGCGATCGAAAGTTTCGCGATCACCCGGCGCATCGACCCCTCGGTGGCGGAAGCCCACTTTCAGAAGTCGAAAATCCTGCTGGCGTCGGGCGAGGAGGACGCGGCGAAGGTCAGTCTGGCACGGGCCGTGGAACTGAATCCCACCATTGGCGGGGCGGCGAAGCCTCTGGTGGACGCCGATCGCGCCCAGGAAAATGAAGAAGCGATCACGAACCTGTTGGACCGGGGCCGCAAGTCGCTGGAGTTGGGCGATTTTCAAGCGGCCCTCAGCGATGCCAACGCCGCGTTGAAAAATGAGCCGCGACAGGAGGCGTATTCCCTGAAAGGTGACGCCTGCCTGGCATTGAAGGACTACGACCAAGCGATCGAAAGTTTCACGAAGGCCCGCCGCATCGACTCGTCGTTGGCCGAAGCCTACTTCCGTAAGTCGCAGTTGCTGCAGTCCTCGGGCGATGAGGACGCGGCGAAGGAGTATCTCGCGCGGGCCGTCGCGCTGAATCCCGCCCTCGGCGGATCGACCAAGTCTCCGGACGACGACGATCGCGCGCAGAAGATTGAAGAATCGATCGTGGCGCTCCTGAAGCGGGGCCGAAGCTCGCTGGAGTCGGGTGATTTTCAGAGTGCCCTCAGCGATGCCAACGCCGCGTTGAAGATCGAACCGCGACTGGAAGCGCATTCGCTGCGCGGTGACGCCTGCCTCGGTTTGAAAGACTACGACAAGGCGATCGAAAGTTTCGCGAAAGCCCGGCGCATCGACGCGCCGGTGGCCGAAGCGTACTTCCGCATGTCGCAGGTTCTGCGGGCCGCGGGCAAGATCGCTGCGGCGACGGACAATCTGAAGCAGGCGTTGGCACTCGATCCCGAAGTGGCCGCCCGCTTGCGCTAGTCCGCAATCAAGCGACCCCACCGAGTTGGTCTCTGCACAACTCGACGTTCGAGTCCCTGTTCGATGCTTGTCCCTTGGAGTGCATCTCCGATTCTGACATTCGCTGTCGCCTCTTCGTCCGGACAGGGAAATCGACAGCGAATTTAGGGAGGCAGCGAATGGGACGCTTGCGGAAATCTGCCTGACCGCAGATTGCCTTCGAACCTGGCCTTGAATCGCACGCGGCCCAAAAGTTGTGTCGATACGAATGAGGCCAGCTCGGTGGGGTTTGGGGGCATCGCTTGTTGGAATGGTGGTTGGTGGAAATGGAGCCCATGTCGACAACGTCGTTGCGAACGAAAATTCAGGGACCGATCGCCGTCATCGGTGACGTGCATGGACAGACGGACAAGCTGGCCATCGTGCTCGACAAGCTGAAGGCTCTGCCCGATGCTGCGAATCGGTGGCTGGTCTTCATCGGTGATCTGGTCGACCGCGGCCCCGATCCGCGGGGAAGCGTCGAACTGCTCCGCCAGACCCTGCGCGAACATCCGAAGACGACCGCGATCGCGGGGAACCACGAGTTCGCGATGTGCGCGGCGCTGGGATGGCTGCCAACCCACGAGGGATCGCACTGGGGCGAGCGGTGGATCAGGCACTACAACTCGGAATCGACGTTTGAATCCTACGGTGCCGAGGCGGGGAACCTGCAGGATCTCAACGCGAAGGTTCCGGCCGAACACCGCGAGTTGCTGGTCAATCTGCCGTGGTGCGTCGAACATCCCCAACTGCTGTTCGTTCACGCGGGGCTCGATCCCAACGCGCCGTTCGCCATGCAACTGCGGATCCTGCACCAGAAGGACTTCACGCTGAACCGCCCGCAGTGGCTGTGCGAGAAGTCGTTTGTCGATGCCGATCCGCCGCGCGACTGTCCGCTGACGGTCGTCTCGGGACACGTGAAAGTCGACGACGTGGTCTTTCGTCCGAAGCGCATCCTGATCGACACCACCGGCGGGGACGATGGCGACTTGAGCTGCGTGCTGATGCCCGAGCGCAAGGTGATCACGTCGGGAAGCTCAAACGCCACCGCGAAACCCGCCCGTCCCCAGACAGCCGCCGCATCCGGCAAGTCGTCATGGTGGAACCTGTGGGGCTGACAGCTTAGGCGAGCGGCCGGAACAGGCCTACAAGCACGCAGCGCAAGCGAGTGAGTTTCGCACACACTCGCTCACTCAATCGCTTGCGCATCGTGCTTGTAGGTGGGTAAACGTTCATCTGCCGCCCGCCCAAGCAAGTTGCGAAGAACGCCGAACTCAAAGGATTTCGCGGATCGGCGAGCCTTCGGTCAGGATCGGCACCGGGCGGCCGGAATGATCCGGGAACGACAGCGTCGGATCGATCCCCATCACGTCGTACACGGTCGCGAGCAGATCGTGCGGCATCAGCGGGCGTTCGACCGGGAATTCGGCCCGCGCGTTGGTTCGGCCGACCACCGTGCCGCCGCGCAGTCCGCCGCCGGCCATCATCACCGAGATCGCGTCGCCCCAGTGGTCGCGGCCCGGAATCGGAATGCCCGGTTGTCCGGTGTTGATCTTCGGCGTGCGGCCGAACTCACCCATCACGATCACCAGTGTCCGGTCGAGCAGATCGCGATCGACCAAGTCGTCCATCAGCGCACCGACCGCCCGGTCCACCGCTTCGAACTTCCCGCCGTGGCCGACCTTGATGTTCGAATGATCGTCCCAATGCGGCATGTCGACCGTCACGAATGAGACTCCGGCTTCGACCAGCCGGCGGGCCATCAGCGTGTAACGTCCCCAGGGATTGCGGCCGTACTTGTCGGACTGGCGGGGGTCTTCCAAATCCAGGTTGAACGCCGACCGCGCCTTGCCACCCAGCACCATCGACAGCGCCGCCTGTTGATGGCTGTCGATCGTGTCCATCACGCCGCGCTGGTCGACGCGGCGCTCGATGTGATCGAGTTCCTGCAGCAGCAACCGGCGATCTTGGGCGCGTCCGGTCTCGATGGACTGCAGGCTCTCCAGACACTTCGGCCGACCGACCGGAACGTTGTACGAGTAATGCAGGTACTTGGCTTCGCTGTCGACGTCGAACGGGTTGTAGGCATTGCCGAGATACGCGGCACCCTGGTAGCCCGGAAACAGGTAGACGCTTTGCGCGGCGGGCAGTCCGACATAAGCGGGCATTCCGGGAGCGTTCGAACCGCGGACCCGCGCCACGTACGAACCGACTGACGGATACTTCTGCGGCAGATTGACACTCGTCGAACCCGCGCGGCCCGTCAGCATCCAGTGCGCCCCCGCGAAGTGGTCGCCCGTGCCGTGATGCAGCGAGCGGATGAAGACCATCTTGTCGGCGTGCTTGGCATGCTGCGGCAGAAGCTCGGACAGGAAGATGCCGGGGACATTGGTCGAGATGGCGTCGAACGGCCCGCGGTATTCCGCCGGCGCTTCGGGCTTGGGGTCGTACGATTCCAACTGACTCGGTCCGCCATCCAGCCAGATCAGAATGACCGACTTGTCGTTCTTGGTGGCGGCGCCGCGGGCTTGCAATCGATACAGATCACCCAGCGACATCCCGGCCAATCCGAGGAACCCGGCTTTCAAGGCTGTCCGTCGAGACACGCCACCGCAACTGGAAAAAGGTGTCCCGGTCCGCAGTTCCAGCATCTTGTATTCTCCCCGCCAGACAGCTCAGTACTCGCGATCGTGTGGGACAACGATAGCTCCGAGTTTGATGATGCGTCAACTCGGATGGCGGCGGGTTCAGTGACTATCCGAGAAGGGGTCGGGAGTCTTGTTCATGCCGCGCGACATCGCGCAGGCATGCTGGCACCGAAACTGTGCGGCATGAAAAAGACTCCCGACCCCCTGGCTACAACTTCCCGTGAGCGGCAGGGCGCTCGCCCAATGGCACTGACTTTAGATTTTGGAGTTGGTGTTGTCCGTTTTTCTGGTTCGTTTTTTTGAATTGGTTGGATTGGGGTCTGCGGGGGTCGGTTTCTCGTTCGTAGGCGCGGCCGGGGCGGTTGGGGAGTGTGTTGTTCATCGCGTGTTTGAGGGCGGTTTGGCAGCGGCTTTGCCAC